>JAXJXA010000358.1:0-2963 GCA_036307745.1 Acutalibacteraceae bacterium
GCAGAAAAGCACCGCTTTGGGGCAAAATAGACAGTGCTTTTGATTTTTCAAACAGCCCTTAATAAAAAACAGTCGCGAACCTACATTTGACATTACTTATGTTTATGATATAATTTCTTTGGTGATTTTATGAAAATAAAAAATGTTGAAATAAATGGATTTGCAGGGTTAGCACCAATGGCGGGGGTTGCTGACAGAGCCTTCAGAGAAATCTGTAAGGATATGGGAGCATCATATGTTGTTAGTGAAATGGTAAGTTCAAAAGGAGTTTCATATAAAAATGTGCGTTCTACTGAACTTATGGAAATTTCAGACAAAGAGCATCCTTGTGCTGTGCAACTGTTTGGCAATGAACCAGATACAATGGCTGAAGCGGCCCGGACAGCTTTAAAATTTAAACCTGATATTTTAGACATAAATATGGGATGTCCTGCTCCTAAAATAAGTGGCAATGGTTGCGGATGTGCTTTAATGAAAACACCTAAGTTATGCGGTGAAATAGTAAAGTCCGTAGCAAATGCAGTAGACATACCTGTTACAATAAAAATAAGAAAAGGTTATGATGATGAAACGTTGACAGCCCTTGAGGTAGCAAAATATTGTGTTGAAAATGGTGCTTCTGCAATAACCATTCATGGTAGAACAGCAAAACAAATGTACAAACCTTATGCCGACTGGGAAATAATTGCAAAACTGAAACAGGAACTTGACGTTCCTGTTATAGGAAACGGCGATGTTATTGATGGCAAAACTGCAAAAGAAATGCTTGAACAAACTGGTTGTGATATGGTTATGGTTGGCAGAGCAAGTTTAGGGAATCCTTGGATTTTCAAACAAATAAATGAATATATGACTACCAGAAAAATAATTCCAAATGCAACAGCAGAAGAACGATTACAGGTTATGGCTGAGCATATAAAAAAAATATGTCAATATAAAGGAGAAAAAATGGGTATGAAAGAAGCACGCAAGCACGTTGCTTATTATCTAAAAGGCTTTCACGGTGCAGCTGCTTTCAGAAATGAAGCAGGAAGATTATGCACATATAACGATCTGCTTAACCTTATTGATAAAGTAAAAAAAGAAATTTAACAGTGGTTTATCCTATCCCCCGAAAGAATCGGGGGATTTTTATATTGCCAAAACTCATTCTTTTAATGTAGATAGTAACATAAACTGTGTAAATAAGAGCGTGAATTATAGCCATTACAAATATTCCACAAATACAATTACTATTATCTTGAGTTTTTATGAAATTGATACAATAAAATTAATATGCCAAAATAAAAGCAAAAACAAATGGGACTTTTGTACATTTTTTTAGTAATTTATTTGGTAATTATAATAATATACAAAATTAATGCAAATTGATATAATATAGTTGATATGATTGCATACTTAAAAGGCATGCAATATATGGCACTATTTTAAAAGGAGAGAATTTTTAGAGATGAATGAGAAAAAAAGTTTCGGTAAAAAAGCGATTGCTCTTGCACTGACAGCTACTATGGTTTCTACTATGACTGTATTTGCAACATCGTCAAGTGTATCTGCGGCAGACGCTAAAGTTACCTCAGAAGCAACAACTAACACAGAAGTATCAACAGCAAGCAGTGCTTCCACATTTTCTTGGGACAACGCAACAGTTTACTTCTTGTTGACAGACCGTTTTAACAATGGTGACACAAGCAATGACCATTCCTATGGAAGAGGTTTAAAACAGGACGGTAGCGTAGCAAGCTATGACAATTATGCTGCTTTCCAGGGTGGTGACTTCAAGGGTATTACACAGAAAATTGAAGAAGGATATTTCAACGATCTTGGTGTAAACGCAATCTGGATGTCAGCTCCTTATGAGCAAATTCACGGTTATTGTGTAGGTTGTGACGGAAACAGCTTTGCACACTATTCATACCATGGTTACTATGTTCTGGACTACACAGAGTCAGACAAAAACTTTGGTACAAAAGAAGAGTTTAAAGAATTGGTAGACACTGCTCACGAACACGGAATTCGTATTGTTCTTGATGTAGTTATGAATCACTCCGGTTATAACACATTAAAAGATATGGCTGAGTACGGTTTTGGTGAAACTAAGAGTGGTTGGGAAAGCTATTATTATGCTCACAGCAATGTAAACAATACAGACTACCACAGCTACATTAACTATGATGCAAGCTCTTCTGTATGGGGTAACTGGTGGGGTTCTGACTGGATTAGATGCGGACTTCCTGGATATACTGAAGGAAGTGGCGACATTGAAGGTTCACTGGCAGGTCTACCTGACTTTAAAACAGGTTCAACAAATTCAGTTTCACTACCAACATTGTTGAAGACAAAATGGAATCAGGAAGGTACATATAACACAAAGGTTGCTAAGTATGGCAACTCCAACACAGTTACAGGTTATATTTCTGATTGGCTGGCTGAGTGGGTTCGTGAATACGGTGTTGATGGTTTCCGTTGTGACACAGCTAAGCACGTTGAAACAAGTGCTTGGAAAACACTTAAAGACAAATGTGTAACTGCTTTGAAAGAATGGAAAGCTGAAAATCCTGACAAGGCTCTTGATGATGAAGAGTTCTGGATGACAGGTGAATGTTTTGGTCATCAGGCTGTAAAGAGTTATTATCATACAGATGGTGGATTTGACTCAATGATTAACTTTGAGTTTGCACCTGCTGTTAATAGCAGTAACATTCCTTCTTCAAGTTCAGTAGAAAGTGTTTACAGCAGATACGCAAATTCAATCAATAATGACTCTAGCTTTAATGTACTTAGTTATCTTGCATCACACGATACAACATTAGCACAAGGCGACAGAAAATATGCTGGTTCATTCTTATTGATGTTACCAGGTGGTGTTCAGATTTACTACGGTGATGAAACAAACAGACCTTTGGTTAACAGTAGCTTTGCAAGCGTTGATCCAGGTGCAGGACATCAGTTCAGAAGCTTTATGA
>JAXJXA010000359.1:0-2530 GCA_036307745.1 Acutalibacteraceae bacterium
CTGCAAAGGCTCTGCCTTTGAATGGTCACACCACTAGGCTGAAGCCGTCGCCGCAAGCCTTTGAAAAGGCTTGACCTAAACTTTAATTATCTACCCCAACATTTGTGATAGAGCCTCAAAAAAACTACCCTGTTCTGTTACAAAGTTTTCTAACAGAACAGGGTAGTTTTTACATATCAAATTATTTCAGTTTGATGCAGATTATATCTCATTGACCTTTTATCATGTAAAATAATCGTATTTTCAGCTTTTTTTAATACTCTCAGGTCATTTTCATATTTACACATTTTCTGTGCCTCATCAAAGGTAACCCAAGTGTATAAATCTATTTCAGATTTTTGTATATGCACATTTGCATATTTAGCTTCAGCAAGAAAGAATACAACACGCTTTTTTATCTTTCCAAATGGAACATAATCACTTATTTGCCTGTAGTTGTCATAAAAATACACAGACAAACCTGTTTCTTCCTTTATTTCACGGGCTGCTGTCTGATGTTCATTTTCCCCTTTTTCCATATGTCCCTTGGGAAAACTCCAGTATTTTCCATTGTGGTTTTTAACAAGCAAAACCTTAATGCCATCTCTGAATCTATGAAAAACTATTGCACCACAAGACTTTTCATAAAGACAGGTAAGTTTATGATAACGTACATTGCGTACTTCTTTTAAAAGTTCCTTTATTTCAGGCTCATAAAAAATCTGTCCGCTTGGTGCAGCAATAAATTTTATGTTGCTATTAAGCTGTGTAGTAGCAATTACTGTGCAATGCACCATATCAGGTAATTCTGTCCTTGAAAAAACAACAATACTTGCACGCTTGTACCTTTTTTCACCACATTTACATATATAACCGGTATATACACCCTTCGGAGATATTTTTCCAAGTATAGAAACATCAATAAATGCACCCAGCACAGTATTCACCACCTTTTTTAATAAATATTCATATGAGAGATAAAAATTCTATATTTCTCTTATTTAAAAATCAGAACATTGCATCTGTTTTAGCTGTCTTTGCTGCCGTATTTGCAGACATAATTCCATTTAGAAATACAACGGCAGTAATCTCGTTCTCTTCAAGATAATTTTTCAGATTTCTTTGAAAATTATCAATATCAATCAAATGCACCTGATTATAGTTTTCACAAAGAAACGGTACTATACTATAACCGAACTTATCAGAAACAACAGCAATCTTTTCCTTTGAAATTTCGCTATTTGTAAGCACAGTATATGCACAATCCTTAGTCGCATAAATATCAAGTGGAGAAGCTTCATCATTAAATTCTGTGTTGTAATATTGCATATCCACAAGCTCTTCCCCACCTTGTGGCAAAGCCTGCACGGCTACAGTATCAGGTAACATATAATAAGTAACCTTATCAGGATTGCTTAACAATTTTGGATTACCATTCTGAGTTTCTTTTGAAACTGTAGCAGTAATATGTGAACCTAAAAATTCTTGCTCCAGTGTTATCGAAGTAAGTTCCTTTATATCCACAGCTTTAACTCCAAGAGACTTTGCAATACTGGTATAAGCATAATAACCACCCAACGGAGTCCAGTATTTATCTGTGGAATAATACAAATTTTCGTTGCGTTTCTCTCCTAATATGCTATAAACATCAATAGGAGTAACCTCCATTGAAAGATTTGATATAACTGTATTTATATTTTCACGCTGGTTATTGGAAAAAGTTTTACTTAAACGTTCGGGCAGAGCAATTTCCGTACCGCTTGGTATAACCACATCATAAACCTTATATCCTTCTCCCAAAATTTTCTTATAATTGTTAATACTCTCAGCATATGATTTTGCGTCTGTTACAGTACCTTTAAAGATTTCAAATCCTTTATTCTGCCAGACATACACCGCACCATCCAAATAACCATCGCTTTTGTCATCACTTTTTAGTGCAGGCATATCTTTAACTTCTACTGTATGCCCAGTTGGTGTTTCTACAGATTGCGTAGCAGTTACATTGCCCTGATAATTCTGAACAGCATTTCGTCCTCGCTGTACTAAATATGTTACAGCCAAAACCGAACCTGCAATTAACGCAACTGCAATTATTACCGCAACAACATTACTTTTTCTTTTGTTTTTTTTCTTTGCTTCGCCTCTATTATTTGTTTTTTTCTCGTTTTCCGATTTTCTAGTTACAGAGGTGTCCTTTTTCGCCATAAATTATAGTTTCCTTTCAAACTTGTTTTAATAATCTACCCGAAAATATACCAGTATTAATTATAATATAAAAAAGTCACAATATCAAGATAAATGGTCAAATTACCAATAAAAGTGTTGAATTTTCTGATTTGATATAACTTTTAAAGCAGTATCACATAATATTAATCTTCATTTAAACACTGGAAAAATCCAGTGTTTAATAGCTGCGTTAGCAGCGTTGAAGATTGTATAAGACGCACTGTGCGTAGCACAGTATAGCCTGTGCTACATACGTACTCTATTTAAAAACTTATCTAGGTCGTATTTGAAAACTCAAAACAACTGTTTATTTCTACTAATA
>JAXJXA010000360.1:0-19930 GCA_036307745.1 Acutalibacteraceae bacterium
CACCGTTTTGGGGCAAAATAGACAGTGCTTTTGATTTTTCAAACAGCCCTTAGTATAAACAGACTCTAAACCCTTAACCTCTATCTTTTTACCGTCATTTTCGCTTTACTTACTTTTCATTTATTCTATCATATATGTGTGTAATTTATATATATGTAATTTTTGTTTTCAGTTACCACTAGATCCTGTTAAAAAATCACTTGACAAGTTATTTACATTATGATATTATCATAATGTAAATAACAAAAACAGAGGTGATAATGTGAAAGAAGAAACTTTTTGGGCTAATTATAGAATAGAAGATTTCGAAAGATATTCAGTGGCAACCGATATTGTAGCTTTTATGATACGTTCTCATTGGGAAGACAGTTATCGACACGATTCAAAGAAGAGTTTATCAATTTTACTTATTAAACGTGGGGAATATCCATATATGAACTCTTGGGCATTGCCTGGTGGTTTTCTCAGACCTGATGAAACTGTTGAAGATTGTGCAAATAGAGAGATTATTGAAGAAACAAGTGTTATTCCAACAGCTTTAATGCATATTGGGGTATTTAGTGAGATAAATCGTGATCCTAGAGGCAGGGTTATTTCAAATGCTTTTGTATCTATTATAGGTGAGGAATCTGTAAAGGCTGTGGGAGGAAATGATGCTATTGATGCAAAATGGTTTGATATATCATTTGAACATACATCTGATAATTACAATCTATTAACTTTAAAAAATGAGGAAATAACTTTGAAGGCTATTCTAAAAGAAAATTCCTCAAAGTTTGGAAAAACAAATTTTGATATTATTGACAGTGGAGAAATAGCTTTTGACCATGCAAAGATAATAGCAACTTCGTTAACAGCACTTAGAAATGAAGCGAAAAATTTTGATTTGATATTTGATTTTCTACCTGAAAAATTTACTCTTGCAGCATTACAAAAGGTGCAGGAAACAATAATGAATATCTCAATTTTGCCAGCAAATTTTCGCAGAAAAGTTTCAGATTATGTTATTGAAACAGATGAATATACAACAGGGGCAGGACACCGTCCGGCAAAGCTATTTAAAAGAAAATAAATTATTTTGTAAGATTTTATGTTTAAAACAGCGATTATATTTTGAAATAAAATATTTAGAAAGGTTGATATATATGAAAAACTTTTTAGTAGTTGTTGATATGCAGAATGATTTTGTTGATGGAGTATTAGGGAGTAAAGAGGCAATAGCAATAGTAGATAATGTAGTGAAAAAAATTGTTGGCTTTGAAGGCGATATATTTGTAACTTATGATACTCATTTTGAAAATTATATGCAAACATCTGAGGGTAAAAAACTACCTGTGCCTCACTGTATTAAAGGGACTAATGGTTGGGAACTGAATGAAAAAGTTGTTTCAGCTTTATATAATAAAAAGTATACAGAAGTTGAAAAGATAACTTTTGGCTCAGTTGATTTGCCTAAAATGATAAAAAGGGTAGCTGATAAAGAAGATTTTACAGTAGAGTTAGTTGGATTATGTACAGATATTTGTGTTGTTTCTAATGCACTTTTGCTGAAAGCCAATTTTCCGGAGGCTGATATTTCAGTTGATTCAACTTGTTGTGCTGGCGTTACACCTGAAAGTCATAACGCTGCAATTAAAACTATGGAAATGTGTCAGATTACTGTTAAAGGAGAATAGATATGCTTAGGTTAAATAATAAACCTATAGAAATAGGAAAATTTCCTGATGGTACATTGCTTATAAAAGAAGATATTCAAAAAGATTTTATTTGTACTCGTTCGGCAATTATTACCTGGTTTTTTGAAAATAATGAAGAACTTGTTGCTTTAATATATATCACAAAACATTTACAATCAAATGGTATCGAAAAAATTTATCTGGATATGCCATATATACCAAATGCACGTCAGGATAGAGTGAAAAATAATGAAGATATATTTACAATGAAATATTTTGCAGATGTAATAAACTGGCTTGGTTTTACTTCGGTGACTGTACTTGATCCACACTCATCTGTAAGTGAAGCATTGATTAATAATATTGTTATTAAAACGCCTAAAGAAAATATTAGTAGAGTTATTTCGAAAATTGGTTCTGAAAAACTTATTATGTTTTATCCTGATGAAGGTGCTATGAAACGTTATTCGGCTATTATTGATAAGCCATATGCTTTTGGAATAAAAAAGAGAGATTGGTCTACAGGAAAGATTAATGGGCTGGATATTGCTGGTGCAGTTGAATTAATTCCTAACAATAGGGTGTTAATTGTAGATGATATATGCAGTAAAGGTGGTACTTTTTATTACAGTGCTCTAAAGTTGAAAGAACTTGGTGCGAAGGAAATTTATCTTTATATCTCTCACTGTGAAAATACTATTTTACAAGGAAAGGTATTAACCAGTGGACTTATCGAAAAGGTATTTACCACTAACAGTTTGTTTACCGGACAACATGAGAAGATTGAGGTGTTTTATAATGAATAAAATTAATCCAATGTTATTAATCGACTTTTACAAGGCAGTACATGCAGAAATGTTGCCTGTAAACATTACAAAATCGGTGTCATATTTTACACCACGTATGAGCCGTGTAAAAATGTGGGATAAGGTTGTTATGTTTGGTTTGCAAGGATTTATCAAAACTTATCTTATTGACTATTTTAATGAACAGTTTTTTAATCGTAATTTTGATGAAGTAATATCTGAGTATCAGCGTATTATGGATGCAACTCTTGGTAAAAATGCATATAAGATTAATAAAATAGAAAATCTTCATAAACTAGGGTATCTTCCTATTGAAATTATTTCTTTACCGGAGGGAGCAATGGTACCAATGCATATTCCTATGTTTGGCATTACAAATACTCATCCGAATTTTGCTTGGCTTCCTCAATCTTTAGAGAGTCTTATTTCTGCTGAGAGTTGGCATCCAATGTTGGCTGCAACTGTGGGCTACACATATCGTAAAATAGTTAATAAATATTATGCTCTTACTTGTGATGATGAATTGTCCCGTGCTAAAGCACTTGGTGCATTTGATTTTCGTGGCGAGGAATGTACAGAATCTGCAATAAAAGCTGGTGCCGGATGGTGTTTGTCTTTTCTTAATACTGCTACCGTACCTACCATTCCCTATCTTGAATACTGCTATAATTGTGATTGCACAAAAGAGACAGTGGCATTTGGTAGCCCAAGTACAGAACATTCGGTTATGTGTTCTAACTTTGCTATTGACGGTGATGAAATTACGTTGTTGCGTCGTTTGCTTACGGAAATTTATCCCAACACCAGCTTTTCAGCTGTTCTTGATTCATATGATTATTGGAATGTTATTGAAAATATTCTGCCTCAGCTTAAATCTGAGATAATGGCACACAATGGATGTATGTTAATGAGAGGTGATTCAGGTGATTGTGTTGAAGTGGTAACTAAAACAGTATTTAAACTATGGGAAGAATTTGGTGGAACAATAAACAGCAAAGGATATAAGGTGCTTGATCCACATATCAAAGCTATTTATGGTGACTCTATAACAATACAGCGTTGTGAGAAGATTTATAAAATTCTTATGGAAAATGGTTTTGCTTGCTCAAATGTTGCCTTAGGAGTTGGTTCTTTTTCAATGCAGTGTGTTGAAGAAGATGGTGTGTTGAAACCATTTACCAGAGATACTTTTTCTTCTTGTATTAAGGCAACATATTGCGAAATTGATGGTAAACCTTATCCGATTTTCAAAAATCCTAAAGATGGTGGTTTTAAGAAATCTCAAAAAGGGTGTTGTGTTGTTACAAAGGATAGTAATGGTGAATATAAATATCAGGACGAATTTGATTGGGATGAAGCTATTGCAAATAAAGATAATCAGTTGGTAACAATATTTAAAGACGGAAAAATGCTAAGACAGCAAAGTCTTGCTGAAATTCGAAATATACTTCATGGAGGTAATTTTTAATGTTTAATGTACTGAAAGTAAAAAATGATTGTGTTAATTGGATACGTAATTTCTTTGAAGAAAACGGAAAAGATTGTAATGCCATTATAGGAATATCCGGTGGCAAAGATAGTTCTGTCGCGGCAGCTCTTTGCGTAGAAGCACTAGGTAAAGAAAGGGTAGTTGGTGTTCTTATGCCCTGTGGTGAACAAGCTGATATTGATGCAGCCTATATGCTTGTAAATCATTTAGGAATAAAACATTATGTAGTTAATATTAAAGATGCTGTTGAAGGTGTAAAGAATAGTATGCCTAAAGGACTTGAACTTACTGCACAAAGTTTGACAAACCTTCCTGCAAGAATCCGAATGACAACTCTATATGCCATTTCACAAAGCTGTAACGGCAGAGTTGTAAATACCTGTAATTTATCAGAAGATTGGGTTGGCTATTCTACTCGTTATGGCGATGCCGCAGGAGATTTCAGTCCTCTTTCTCATCTTACTGTTGGTGAAGTAAAAGAAATAGGCAGATCGCTAGGACTACCGTCAGTATTGGTTGATAAAACACCAATAGATGGTCTTTGTGGTAAAACAGATGAAGAAAATCTCGGTTTTACTTATGCTGAGTTGGATTGTTATATCCGTACAGGAAAAATAGATGATGCTACAAAGAAAGCAAAAATTGACCGTATGCATCAGCTTAATCTATTTAAACTTCAGTTAATGCCAAGTTTTTCACCTGATATATAATAGACCTGTTCGATAACCTCCAAAACGCCGTCTGAACGATTCTTTTTCCGCCATACCGCCATACTTAGTCAATTTTTCTTGAAAGACTTATAGTATTCCTGCGAAAAATTGTCATCGTCTGACGAAAAAATTACTCGTCCATACGACATTTTTCCAGTTACCGAACAGGTCTAATAAATGTTAGGGTAGAAAAAGATTATTGAAAAATATTTTGTTAATGACACTGTTCTTAAACCATTCAAAGGCTCTGCCTTTGAATGGTTAACTGAAGCCGTTGCCACAAGCCTTTAAAAAGGCTTGGCCAAAACTTTAGTTGTCTACCCCAACATTTGAAATAGAACAAATTTTATTTGCTAGGGAATAAAGAAATCCCCATAAAACAAAGTTTATATAATAAACAATGTTTTATGGGGATTAAAAATAACCCGCCTGACCGTTAGGTGAATATTATAACCTGCCTACTAAAATAGCCAGGTGGGTGCCCTCCCAACAAGTTTTATTGCTCCCAACTTCCGTATACATCAAGTGTACACAGGAGGTCTGCAAACCACTGCCGGAGTCAGAGCTCCCGTTAATAAAAGTGTAGGGTTATATGATCACCAATCACGCGTCAGGCAGGAAATCTACCTAAAATAATCGCAATATTATATTATGCAGTTAACAAAGAAATTATTCTTCTGAATCGTCAAAAATTTCTTCAAAGTGTTTTTCAAATATTTCTGCTAGCTCATCCAGCAAAGCATCATCTTCAACCTCAAGAAGTAGTTCTTCACCATCTTCTTCGATGGTTTGGAAAATATAATATTCTCCGTTATCCTCTAGCTGTTCCTGTGCATCGTCATATACAGGCAACAAAGCGTAATAAACTTTATCGTTTTTTTCAATGCTATCAATAATTTCGAAAGTATGCTCTACATTTTCATCATCCAGAAGTGTAATCAAATCTGCTTCATACTCTTGGTTACTCATTTAATATCATTCCTTTCTTATCTCTAATGCTATTTTAACCATTTATACCTGTTAAGTCAAGTGAAAATTTATGAAAAAAATAAAAACAATGTAAATTTGTGCATTTTCAATAAATATATAAAATTTTTAAATAAATAGTAAAAAAAGTATTGACTTTTACGAAAAATGAGTTATAATGTAATTGAACTTAAGAAAGAGGTACAGGCCAATGAGATGATTACTTACTTATAGATTAAATTTACATATGAGGTACAGACCAATGAGAAAGTAACTGACTATCCGCTATCCTACAAGACGAGGTATAGTCCAATGTAATATTTAATATTTAAAAAATTTAAAAAAATATTTTTAGTGAAAGGGGCTTAGTCTATGGGCGAAATGGAACCTGAAATTTCAAGAGGCTTTTGCCGTATAGCAGAAGCCGGAATATATAGCTAAAGTAAAGTGTATCGTTTTGATGTAAAAAATATTAAGCTTAGAAAATAGTCGTAAAAAATAAGATGTATTTACAGATTATCTTAATCTTTGCTTTGATTTTAAACAGTACATAGAAAATGAGTGGGATATATATGCTGATGCTATATAAGACCATTACAACTGAATATAGAGTTGGGGAATGTGATTAGTTTTACATATAACCAAATGCTTTGGCATACACGTCAATATGGCTTCTTAACAGCGAAATGTTGTTATGGTATGACAAAAGGTTATACAGAAAGTTAAGCATTAAGGAATAGACGATTTCTCGGTGACCGATGGGTTGCGGTGGTATAAATTATATAAAACGACAAACAATATTTTTACAACTTGAAAATTAAAGGAGTTTTATATATGAAAGCAACAGGAATAGTTCGTAGGATAGATGATTTAGGAAGAATAGTTATTCCAAAGGAAATACGCCGTACTTTACGTATAAGAGAGGGCGATCCTTTAGAGATTTATACAGATTCCGATGGTGAGGTTATTTTTAAAAAATATTCTCCTGTAGGTGAGCTTAGTAGTTTTGCAGGCACATATGCTGAGGTATTAAGCAAAACAGCAGGGTTGGCTACTTTAATAAGTGATCGTGACCATATTGTTGCGGCAGCAGGTGTTTCAAAACGTGAATTTTTGGAAAGACGTATAACTTCATCAACTGAAGAACTTATGGAAAACAGACAAAGCTATAATTCAAGTGGCGATAAACTGCCTCTTCAACCTGTTGAAGGTATGGATTATAATGCGTTACTTGTGTATCCGATTATAGCAGCAGGAGATGTTACAGGCAGTGTAATAATGTTATGTTCGGATAATAAAATTATTCCGTCTGAATCTGACATAAAGCTGGCACAAAGTGCGTCATCATTTTTAGGCAGACAAATGGAAGAATAAAATATTTTTTATAAATATATAATTTATTGTTTTTTGTCAGATAATGTTATTGTGGGCAGTTGCTTTTAGGTGACTGCCTATTTTGTTGTAAACCTAATTGTAAATTTATTTTAACAAGTTAAAAGAGTAGTGCATTTTTGTCTGGTATATGTTAAAATAAAGTAGTATTTGTAAATTTATAAAATCAATTTTATTCTGATGAGGTGAGGGGATGACTGCTACAAAAATACATTGCGGCAGACTTGAAAAAAGTAAAAAATCCTTTTATGGATTAAAGACATTTTTGCTCGGACTGCTTGTTGCAACTGTAATATACGTTCCGTTTATGATATATGACAACGGATTATTTTTATACTATGGAGATTTTAATGTACAGCAAATACCTTTTTATCAGCTTGTACACGATACAATTCAAAGTGGAAATACAGGATGGAGTCATAATACAGACCTTGGTTCCAATTTAATAGGCTCTTACTCTTTTTATCTTATAGGTAGTCCTTTTTTCTGGTTGACTATGCTTTTTCCAAGTCAGGCTGTACCTTATCTTATGGGTCCACTTTTAATTTTGAAAACTGCCTGTATGTCATTTACTGCTTATGTGTATTTGCGGAGATATACATATGACAAAAATTTTGCAGTGCTTGGTGGATTGCTGTATGCCTTTTCGGGATTTACTTGTTTTAATATATTCTTTAATCATTTTCACGAAGCAATGATAATTTTTCCACTTTTACTTGCGGCAGTAGATGAGCTTTTTGAAAATAACAGACGTGGTGTTGTTGTACTTGCTGTATTCGGCAGTTGTATAATGAACTATTATTTCTTTGTTGGACAAGTAGTTTTTGTAATTATATACTGGTTTGTAAAAATTTTTTCAGGTAGTTATGAACTTAGAATCAAAAATTTTCTTTGTCTGATTTTTGAAGCTGTACTGGGTCTTGTTGCAACAGCTATTATTTTACTTCCCTCAATCCTTTGTGTTGTTGAAAATAGCAGAGTCAGCAATACTCTTGGAGGTTGGGATGCACTTGTATATAACAATGCTCAACGCTATATAAATATTTTGACAGCATTTTTATTTCCTTCAGAACTTCCTGCATACCCTACATTTACACCTGACTCAAATACAAAATGGGGTTCTCTTTCGGGATGGTTGCCGTTGTTCAGCATAACAGGTGTTGTTGCGTTTATAACAAGAAAGAACAAGCATTGGCTTAAAAAACTTATACCTTTGCTTGTGTTTATAGCATTTATACCTATTCTCAATAGTATGTTCCAGATATTTAATGTGCAGTATTATGCAAGATGGATGCATATGCTTGTTCTTATGCTTTGTCTGGCTACGGTAATTTCTCTGGAAGATATAACAGTAAACTGGCCATCTGCAATAGGAATAACCACTGCATTAACGATTTTTCTGGCGGTGGTGATAGGTTTTATGCCGACTAAAACAGAAGAACTGAACGGAGAAGAAAATTGCACTTATGGTTTAATGGATAATGAGATTATATTCTGGGTTCACACAGGAATTGCAATTTTATCGTTGATACTTCTGTCTATAACGGTTGCACTTACACTGAGAAAGAAGAAATTAATGGCGGTAGTAAGTATTGCTCTGGTATGCATTATTTCTGCTGGATATACTGTTTATATAGTTGCGGTGGGAAAGAGTTATGGTTATGATTCTAAAAATTATATGAATGCTCTGGTGATTAATCATAAAGACGATATTGATTTACCAAATTCAGAAAATGTCCGTACAGATTTTTATGAAATGATGGATAATTCTGCTATGTTCTGGCAATTACCTACAATACAGACATTTCACAGTGTTGTACCGGGTTCTGTTATGGAGTTCTATAACAGTATAGGTGTAACCAGAGATGTTGCTTCACGACCTGAAGCAAGTGAATATGCTGTGCGTTCACTTGCATCTACACGTTGGCTTGTAGATTATGTGGGAGATTCAGACAACTTTTGCACAGAAAACGGTGTAACTGCTATGCCGGGTTGGAAATATTATGATAGGCAGAGTGAGTTTGAAATTTGGGAAAATGAGTATTACATTCCAATGGGATTTTGTTATGACAGTTATATTTCAGAAACAGACTATGAAGTATGCCCGACAAGTGACAGAACTAAGCTGATGCTTAAAGCTATGGTGCTTTCTGAGGAGCAGATAGAAAAATATAGTTTTACACAGGGTAAGTTGGAAAACTCTCATAGTTTTACATATACAAAAAATGAATATTTCAAAGATTGTCAGGAGCGAAAGAGTGAATCTTGCAGTGAGTTTGAATATACGCAGACCGGATTTAAAGCATCTATTGACCGCACAGGTAAGGATGAAAATACCCTCGTGTTTTTCGGTGTACCTTATGAACAAGGGTGGAGTGCTAAGGTTAACGGACAAAATGTAGATATAGAAAAGGTTAATGTAGGATTTATGGCTGTTGAAGTACCAGCAAATCAGGTGAGTGAAATAACTTTTACCTATGAAACCCCCGGATTGTCAACAGGTATAGTAATAACAGGTGTGTCCGTTGTAATATTTATTGCATATGTAGTGATATTAAAATTATATGAAAGAAAAACAGGTAAAAACTCTCTTAAAAAAGGTAGAAAGTTCAGAATTGTAAAGAATGAACTTACTTTAAAAGAAAAGGCTATTATAAAAGAAAATCTACGGAAGAATAATTCTTTATCTAATTTTACAAAATGTAATGTAGCAGATTTTATCTGTGAATCTGAAAATAATATTCAGAAGTAAGTTTTATAATAAAATAAATTTATAAAACCAACGGAGGTGTTTAGGATGTCTTTTGGTGAAAAAATATTGGATTACAAAGAAGATATTTTAAGCGATTTAGCAAAAATTATAGCTATTGATTCGGTGTCGGTAGAAGGTTGTGAAAAACCTAGCCAGGCACTGGAATATATGCTCAAGCGTGGTAATGAAATGGGACTTGAAGTAAAAAATGTTGAAAACATTGCCGGTCACATTCAATATGGCACAGGAGAGAAATTGTGTGGCGTGCTTACTCACTTGGATGTTGTACCAGCCGGAGAGGGATGGACTGTACCACCATTTAAGCTTACCCGTAAAAATGGAAGATTATACGGAAGAGGAATTGCAGATGATAAAGGCTCTGCGGTAATAGCTATGTATTGTCTGAAAGCTTTAAAAGACAATAATGTTGTAGCGAACAGTACTATAAGACTTATTCTTGGTACCAATGAAGAAACAGGAATGACTGATGTTCAACAATATTTTTCAAATGAGTCTGTTCCTGATATCAGTTTTACTCCTGATTCTGACTATGGTATTTGTAGTTGTGAAAAAGGAATTCTCCAAATTTCTCTGACAGGAAAGAATAACAGTAAGTTTATTTTGAACGCTATGGGCGGAAGTGCTGTAAATGCTGTACCAGATAAAGCAGTATTTAAATTAAGCGAAAGTTTTAGTTCTGATATTGGTAATGCGAATAATTTTGAAATAGTGGAAGATATTGATAATATTAAAATTATCTCAAAGGGCAGAGCTGCTCACGCTATGGAGCCTGATAAAGGGATAAATGCTATAACAAATGCAATAAAACTGATTGCAGAGACTTTAGGTGAAGAACAGCTCGGTGATGTGCCTGCTTTTGTCAGTAAATATATAGGTACGACAACCGATGGAAGTTTACTTGATATTGATTGTAAGGACATTCGTTCAGGTGCAATGACCCTTAATGTTGGTGTTATAAATATAAATGAAGATACAGCACAAGTGAAAGTCGATATTCGTTATCCGGTATCAGCAAATTATGAAGAATTATTGAATATTCTAAAACAAAAAGCGGAGGAGTTTAACCTCAAGCTAAATTTAGAAAGTCATCTTGAGCCATTGAATGTTGTTGAAGATAGTCCTATTATATCTGTTCTGAAAAAATCATATCAGGAAATTACAGGAGAAACTCCAAATATATACTCAACAGGTGGAGGCACCTATGCACGTTCTCTTAAAAACAGGGGAGTAGCCTTTGGTCCGGTTTTTCCTGATGATTATTCAAATATGCATAAGCCTGATGAATCATTGAATGAAGAAAAATTTTTCTTACATGCACAGATTTGTCTGGAAGCTATGTACAGAATGTTTACCGATAATTTAAAGTAAATTTTAGGAAGTGATTATACAATGAGTGCAGAGAATCAATTAAAAAAACAAGCAAAAGTAATTCTAGCTAAAAATAACTGGGTAAAATCTATTACTGGTTTTTTATTTGTTCTAACAATTTTGGGAATTATGTTTGTTTTTATAAGTGTAGGTTCAATTTTTGTAGAAGAGGGAATGGAAAAAACTCCTTTAAATATAGCGTTGTGTGGAGGTTTTTCACTTATTGGTGTGATAGCTGTTATATTGTTGTCACCTATTTACACAGGGTATGTAAGGTTCATATCTGAATGTAGAGATTTTGATACAGGCGATATTCAAAATATTTTCTATTATTTTACAAAAAACAGATATATTGATACAGTACAGATAAATCTTTTGCTTCTTGTAAAGAAAGGTATGTGGCTTGTAGTTTGTTTTATTCCTGCTGTGGCTATGATTGTTTGTGCTGAATTTATTCCACAATATGAAGTGGTTTTTCAAATTTGTGCTGTGTGGTTGGGGATAGGTGCAATTTTGGCATATTTTTTGATTTCAAGACGTTATATTATGGCACAATATTTATATGTTGCAGATATAAAATACAAAAAAGAAAATGACATTATAAAAGCATCTATTTATATGGTAAAAAAGAATTACAGCAGAGTAATAAGTTTGTATCTTTCGTATATTATATGGGGACTGTTTTGCTTTTTTGTACTTCCTATAGTTTTTGTATATCCTTATTTCAAACATAGTGCGATACTCAGCTATTCATATATTTATGATATGGAAAAAAATAATCCTCAATCGCCCTATAATACGATGGCTATTAATTTAGGAATTAATCAACAATCTATAAGTGAAGAACAGTTTAATAGTTATAGTAATTCAAATATAAATGGTTTTTCAAATATCAATAACGATGTAAATAGCGATATATTTACAAATAAACAGAAAAATGAAAGCAATAATAATTATGTTAATAACAGTTTTCAAAATGATGTAAACTCTGTTGTAAATAATTCTTTTTTTAATGATGAAAATCAAATTAATTGTGAAAATCAAATTAATTGTGAAAATAATTCGATAAATAGTGCCGATGTGAACAATATCTAATGGGAAAATAGAATTAATTTTAAAAATATTTTACAAACAGCTTAAAAAAACTTTATTATTGATGAAAATAGTGTTATAATAAAAGACCATAATGGGTGGTGTGCGGTTTGTTATAAAACTACCTATCACGTTTCTGGATAAAGGTGGGCTTTTTTATGTTAGTTACACTTTGTGTCATTGCATATAATGAAGAACGTTTTTTACAAGGGCTGTTTGCTGATATAAAAAATCAGAGTTATGCTCACAATAAAATTGAACTGGTACTTGTAAATAATGGTTCTACTGATAGAACAAGACGTATTATGGAGAAATTTGCAGAAGAAAATGATTTTTTTGATGTAAAGATAGTTGATAATCATAAAAGTAATCAGGCAACAGGTTGGAACACCGCTTTGCTGAATACTACTGGAAATATTATTATTAAAGTTGATGCACATGCAAAAATTCCTGCTGATTTTGTTCAATCTAATGTGGATGTTATTTCAAGTGGGGAATATGTGTGTGGTGGTGGCAGACCCAATATTCCTGTAGAGGACAAGCCTTGGGATAACACTTTGCTGGCAGCAGAAGAGTGTATGTTTGGCGGAAACTTTGCCAGATATCGTAATTCACAGTCAGAAAAAGAGTATATAAACAGTATTTTTAATGGTGCTTACCGGCGTGAAGTTTTTGCCAGAGTTGGTGGTTTTAATGAGGCTTTGGGTCGTACTGAAGATAATGAATTCCATTACAGACTTACCAAGGCAGGTTACAAGATTTGTTGTAGCCCTGATATTATCTCATACCAATACATAAGAAGTGACCTTACAAAGATGATAAAACAAAAGTACAGCAATGGTTATTGGATTGGATTGACTGCAAAAAAATATCCAAAATGTTTATCTTTGTTCCACTTTGTACCGTTAGTTTTTGTTCTTGGTATTGTTATTTGTTTATTGATGGCTATTTTGGGTTATCCATTGTTTTTAGGTCTGTTGATGGGAGCGTATTTGCTTTTTGACGGATATATAACATTCAATGCACTAAAAAGTGAAAAAAGATGTAAAGAGTTTGCATTGTTGCCTTTGATTTTTCCTACATTACATATTGCCTATGGAATAGGTACTTTAATTGGAATATTTCATCTGCCAATTCAGAAAGATAATCTTATTAAGGCGAAAAAGAGAATAAGACAGGTGAAAAAATATTATATGGAGAACTAACAATAACAGCAGGATAAATCATATTCTGTTGTTATTATTAGTGTATAAGAGGTGTAGCTTTTAATGAAGATGGTAGAATTTACACCCCAACAACTTAGAGAATTACAGCTGAAAGAGCTTGATGCTCTTGTATATTTTAAAGAATTCTGTGATAAACATAATCTTCTTTTTTATTTTTGCGGCGGCTGTTGTATAGGCTCTTTAAGAAATAAGGGGTTTATTCCGTGGGACGATGACATTGATGTTTTTATGCCCAGAAGCGATTATGAGAAACTCCCTGAACTTTGGGAAAAGTATTCTGATAATAACCGATTTTTATGTCTGAAAACCAACGATAAAATTTTTACCGGAAATATTTTTACAACCATAGTAGATACAGAGGGTACTTGTGTTAAGGCTAATCAGGCACACCTTGATATTCCTCATGGACTGGTTATGGATGTTTTTCCACTTGACGGATGCCCTGAGGGATTTAAAAGAAAAAAACAAAAGCTATGGGCTATGATATATTCATTGTTTTTAGCACAGGTTGTGCCGGAAAAACATGGTGGAATAATAGCGTTAGGAAGTAAAATATTACTTGGGATTTTCAGAGGAAAGAAAATCAGAAGTAAGATATGGCATATGGCTGAAAAGAATATGAGTAAATATCCGGTAAGTCAGTGTAGTAAAATAACAGAGTTGTGTGCGGGGCCTCATTATATGCAGTGTGAATACCCGAAAGAGGCTTTTGAAAGTGCAGTATACAAGGAGTTTGAAGGAATGATGATGCCAATTCCTGTAGGATATGACATATACCTTAAAACTGCTTTTGGTGATTATATGGAGATTCCTCCTCTTGAAAAACAAAAACCACACCACGATGTAGTTTACTGCAATCCAAAACAAAGTTGCTATGATTTTAAGAATCCTTATATAAAAATAGAAAGAAGTAATTAATAAGGGGGTTATAATAAATGATTTATGGAGCTATACTTGCAGGTGGCACAGGTACAAGAATGCACGTTTCTACAATGCCAAAGCAGTTTTTACCACTTAGAGGTAAACCAATTATTATTCACACGTTGGAAAAATTGCTTGCTTGCAATAAGTTTCACGCTGTTTATTTAGGTATACATCCTGATTGGATGTCCTATATGTACGATTTGCTTGATAAATATGATATAGATACTACAAGGGTAAGACTTTCACCGGGTGGTGAAACACGAAATGATACTATATTTAGAATAATAGAGGAAATAAATCGTGATTATGGACAGAATGATGATGATATTATTGTAACTCACGATGCTGTTCGCCCCTTTGTTACTCTCAGAATTATTGAAGAGAATATAGAGGCGGCAGAAAAATATGGTGCCTGTGATACTGTGGTATGTGCAACAGATACTATTGTAAGGTCAGAAAATGGCGAAGAAATTTCTGAAATTCCCAACAGAGAATTTATGTATCAAGGACAAACTCCACAATCATTTAAGGTGAAAATGCTCAAAGAACTTTATGCACAACTTACACCGGCAGAAAAGGAAACACTTACTGATGCTTGTAAAATTTGTGTTATAAAGAATGTACCAGTTAAATTGATAAAGGGTGAAACCCTTAATATGAAGATTACTACTGTTAATGATTATGAAATAGCCGAGGTTATAGCCGGAGGGATAAAACTTGATTAATTATATTTACCAGCTTATTAGTCCCCAGTTTTTTTCGGTAAAGCTGAGTGATGTCAACACCGAAGGAAAGGTTCTTGTAAGACCTAGGTATATGGCTATTTGTCACGCAGACCAAAGATATTATCGTGGACAGCGTGATATGAAAGTTCTCACCAAAAAGCTACCAATGGCACTTATCCACGAATGTTGTGGAGAAGTGCTTATGGATAGAACTGGAAAATTTAATCCGGGGCAACAGGTTGTTATGATTCCCAATACTCCCACCAGAAGGCTAAATTATATTTATGAAAATTATGACGAAAAGTCAAAATTTCTCTCAAGTTCGGATGATGGTTTTATGCGTGAATTTGTTGATCTTGCTCCAGATAGAGTAGTTCCTTGTGATGGTATTCCTCCACATATAGCTTGCATTACAGAATTTGTTAGTGTTGCTCTTCACGCTGTTGAACGTATGATTAATTTTGCACATGGACACCGTGACGAGGTGGCAATATGGGGAGATGGTCCACTTTCTTATGTAGTTGCAAGTACAATAAGAGAGCGTTTACCGGAAAGTCGAATAACTGTAATAGGCAGACGTACTCGTAAACTGGCTAGATTTTCTTTTGTAGACAGAACATACCTGGCTTTTGACTTGCCTGAGAATTTTAGTTGCGACCACGCCTTTGAATGTGCAGGAGGAGAAGGAAGTTATGACGCTATATGCGACATTATTAAACATATTCGTCCACAGGGTACAGTTTTGCTTATGGGTGTAAGTGAAAATCAAATTCCGATAGATACTCGTACAATACTTGAAAAGGGGCTTACTGTTGTTGGCAGTAGTCGTTCAGGTAAGAAAAATTTTGAAGACGCAGTTGCTCTTATGCAGACACAGCGTATACGCCGTAGATTAGGAAGCATAATATACGAAGATGCACCTGTAAATAATATTGATGATATTCACCGTGTTTTTACAACTGATCAGGATACTCCATTTAAAACCGTTTTTCAATGGAATTTATAAAAAATCTGTTTACAATTTTTTTGGAGACAAAGTTGTATTTATGTATATTTCGACAGAATATTTGAATTAGCTTTTAAATATCAGAAAAAATATTTATTTTTTTTCGATTAATTGCTATAATTCTAAGTATCACCCGTAATTTGTTTTATTGGTTTTACGGAATGAGAGGAGTACCTGTTTTGTCAGATAAGGAAAATGAGATATATTCTTATACAGAAAAGGGAAAGAGGAAAGAAAAAAGAAATCTCAAAAAAGAAAAACGAAAAGCAAGTGGCAAACGTCCATTATGGCGAACTATCTTGTTGTGTTTCCTTAGTGTTGTTTTATTGGTTTCAGGATGTGGACTTATTTATTTTTACAGTATTGTAGGTTCTGTTAATTTTAAAGCAATAGATGAAAGTAAAGGACAGGGCAAGAAAGAAGAGATATCAACATCTGATATAACAGAAGGTGATGAGTCATTAGATTTGTTTGACGGTACATTGCTGAATGATCCCAAAATTCTTAACATTATGATTTTTGGTGAAGATGCAGGAGCTGATAGTACTACTGATTATGGTAGAAGTGACACTATGATTATGCTTTCGATAGATAATCGTCACAAACAGATTAAGCTCACATCATTTATGAGAGATATGCTTGTTACAATTCCTTGTACAGATGATGCAGGAAATGATTATGGTCTTGATAAATTGAATGCTGCATATACATTAGGTGGTGCTGAACTTTCTGTAAAAACCATTGAATCAAATTTTGGTGTTGATATTGACAGATATGCAATAGTTAATTTTGAAAGTTTTAAGAGCATAATTGATGCTCTTGGTGGTATTGATATAAATCTTACGCAGGATGAAATTGATTATATTAACTGGCAGACATATCTGAATAAACAGTCAGAAGAAAGATATGAAATCACAGACGAGCCTGGTTTGGTACACCTTAATGGCAGACAAGCATTATGGTATGCACGAAATAGAGGTTATGAAGATGAAGAACATCCTGAGTTTGTTGTTTCAGGTGATGATTTTGATAGAACTTCACGTCAGCGTAATCTTATGAGAACTCTTATGGAGAGGTTTAAAAAGGCAAGTTTCACTGAAATTGTTAAAATTGTAGGAGAAATCGGTCCCATGGTTACAACTAATCTTAAAAAGGACGAGATCACTACATTAGTGGCAAATTCACCAACATATTTGGCATACAATATCCAAGAGTTCAGACTTCCAACCGGTGATTGCTATAAATATAGCTGGTATAAGGAACAATCTGTACTTGAAATTACAGATATGCAATTAATGAGAACTCAACTGGCTAAATTTGTATTTGGAGAAGAATCAGTAGTCGCCAACAACTCTGAAATATCAACCGATGCTCCTACAGAGGAACCCACATATACAGGATATTCTGACACGCTTGAATAAAATAAATATAACTAATAACTAAAAAGTTCCCACAGACCAAAAATCTGTGGGAACTTTTTAGCATATTTGAAGTATAAATAGTTATTTTGTACCGAAAATTCTGTCGCCCGCGTCACCTAAACCAGGAACAATATAGCAACTATCGTTTAATGTTTGGTCTTTTGCGGCACAGAAAACCTGTACCTCAGGATGAGCCTCAGTTAGTGCTTTAATTCCCTGTGGTGCAGCTACAATACACAAAAACTTAATACTTTTTGGATTGTATTTTTTGATAACTGAGATTGCATCAACAGCTGAACCGCCTGTTGCCAACATAGGGTCAAGTACAAAAACATCTCTATTTTCTATATCAGAAGGTAATTTTGTATAATATTCAACAGGTTTAAAGGTGTTTTCATCACGATATAAACCTATATGACCTACCTTTGCAGCAGGTATCATTTGTAACATTGCGTCCAGCATACCGCAGCCTGCACGCAAAATAGGAACAAAAGCCAGCTTTCTGCCTGCAAGTACTTTTGTTTTGGCTGTTGCTATAGGTGTTTCAATTTCCACTTCTTCAAGTGGCAAATCTCTTGTGGCTTCATAGCACATAAGCAGAGAGATTTCAGAAACAAGCTCTCTGAACATTTTGCTTCCTGTGTTTTTATCACGCAAAAAAGATAACTTGTGTTGTATCAATGGGTGATCTAAAACTGTAACCTGATTATTCATAGATGTATTTATCCTCCTTTATATTATTTTTTATAAATTCTATAAAAATTAAAGTCTTTCTTTTTCTTCTAAATCTTTAATCATACATACTCTGTTGATATGTCTGCCGCCTTCAAAAGGGGTGTTAAGAAAAATATCGGTTAATTTTAAAGCTGTACTTTCGTCGATAACTCTACCACCCATACACAGTATGTTAGCATCATTATGACGACGTGTCATTTCGGCACAAAACTCGTTTGTTACCACGGCGGCTCTTATACCTTTTACTTTATTGGAAACCATAGAAACACCAATACCTGTACCACAGCAGATGATCCCCAGTGTGCACTCTTTACTTGCAACAGATCTTGCAGCTTTTTCTGCATAGATTGGATAATCAACAGATTCCTCACTGTATGTACCAAAATCCTTAATTTCTACACCCTGAGCCTCAAGGTGTTTTTTTATTGCTTCTTTAAGATTATATCCGCCGTGATCACACGCCAATGCTATCATTCTGAACACTCCCCTTATTTGTTATTCAATTTTTTCTGTAATTCACGCTGTGCCTGAGGTAAGCTGAGATAAGTGGGTAGCAACTGTTGTGATGTTACTATTTTGCCTTGCTCAGCCAATTTTTCGGCAGCCATAGCAACACCAATACTTTGTTGATATCTTAAGTGCTGAGGTGCAATCTGCAAATCTGAAATATTGCTTTCCATAAGTTTATACGCAAGTTCTGCACCATCACCTGCAAGTACTATGCTTTCGTTACAATAGTTTTTGTTTAGCTCTTCTACAATTTCTTCATAACTAAGAACTTTATCTTCACTTAATCTTTTGATACTACCGTTTTTATTGCACTTAAAAATTGCAGTAAAGAAACGATTACAACGTGCATCAATAACTGCACATACGAGTGTGTTGGTGTGAATAAAATTATAGGCAATAGCCTCTAGGGAAGATACTGCAACACAGGGTTTGTTCTCCGCCAGAGAAATTCCTTTGATAGCTGAAATTCCTATACGCAAACCCGTAAAAGAGCCCGGACCAACAGATACTGCAAAGTAGTCGATATTTTTTAGAGTTAAGTTTGCAGTTTTAAGCAACTCTTCAGTCATTGGAATAAGAGTTGTGCTGTGTGTAAGTCCTGCATTTATATAATATTGTCCAAGTACCTTGCCGTTGCTTAAATATGCAACAGATGCTGACCCTGCTGAAGATTCCATTGCCAATATATCCACTTAGTTACACTCCTCAACTGTTAATATTCTTTCATTTTCGTCATTACCTTTTTCTATAATTATTTTTATATAATTTTCAGGTAATGCATTTTCTATATTTTCGCTCCATTCAATTACAAGTACACCGTTATTAAGATAATCAAAAAAACCAATAGAGTATAGATCATCCCACGTTGAAATACGGTACATATCAAAATGATATATATTTACTCTGCTGTGATATTCATTTACCAGTGCAAAGGTAGGACTTGAAACACAATTTTCTGCACCCAAACCTTTTGCTATGCCAGTTGTAAGAGCAGTTTTTCCCATACCCAAACCGCCAAACAGAGCAATAACCTCTGTACCTTCTTCTTCTAATAGTTTAACTATGTTGTTATTACCAAACGGATGATATTTAATTAGGATTTCACCAACAA
>JAXJXA010000361.1:0-3445 GCA_036307745.1 Acutalibacteraceae bacterium
ATACTGACGTATTTCGAGGATTTTTAACGCAGAAAGCACCGTTTTGGGGCAAAATAGACAGTGCTTTTGATTTTTCAAACAGCCCCTAGTATAAACTTTAGTTATCTACCCCAACATTTATTATAGAGCCATTTTTCAAACAAGCCCTAGTACAATCCACAACCGAAAAAAGCGTAAGCCCGTTTATCCGGACTTACGCTTTCGCTACTCGATTGTTAATTATGATATCACAATTATTCTAAATTGTCAAACTGATTATGGTAATAAAATTAACATCAATCTTCATCAATATTGTCTTTCTGTTCTATATTTAACTCTTTATCATATAAATCGTCTTCAGATATGTCTTCAGATTCTTCAGGCTCAACATATGTGCCATCCATAATACTTGCAAAAACATCTCCGTCCATTTTCTCATACTTAATTAGATATTGTGCAACATCGTGAAGCTTATCAATATAAGAACTGAGAATATCTTCAGTTCGCTTGTAAGCTTCAGTAATAATACGATGAACTTCATTATCAATCTCAGCTGAGGTTGCATCTGAAAAATCTTTTGCGTGTCCCATATCTCTGCCAATGAATACTTCCTGACCACCAGAATAGTTGATAGGACCTACAACATCACTCATACCGTACTTTGTTACCATTGAACGTGCTGTATCAGTTGCTTTTTCAATGTCATTTGAAGCACCTGTTGAAATATCACCAAGTATTATAGACTCAGCCACTCTACCACCAAGACAAACAACGATATCTTCTTCCATTGAACGCTTGGAGCGATAGCTCTTGTCCTCTGTAGGCTGTGGCATTGTATATCCTCCAGCCAATCCTCTTGGAATAATAGAAATCTCGTGAACAGGATCCTGTGTAGGACAAGCATAAAAAGCTATTGCATGACCAGCCTCGTGATATGCTGTAAGTTTCTTTTCATTATCTGACATAACTCTTGATTTTTTCTCAGAACCTACTACAACCTTCATCATAGCATCTTGAATTTCAGCCATAGTAATAGCTTTTAAATCTTTTCTTGCGGCAAGCAAAGCAGCTTCATTCAAAAGATTTTCAAGATCAGCACCTGTAAATCCAGCGGTTGTACCTGCAATAACATCAAGTTTAACATCAGGGGCAAGCGGTTTATCCTTTGCGTGAACTTTAAGAATTTCTTTTCTTCCCTTTATATCAGGATAATTTACAACAACCTGTCTGTCAAATCTACCCGGACGCATCAAAGCAGGATCAAGAACATCAGGACGGTTTGTAGCGGCAATCATAATAATACCTTCGTTAATACCAAATCCATCCATTTCAACCAATAGCTGATTAAGCGTCTGCTCACGTTCATCATTTCCGCCACCAACACCTGCACCACGCTGACGTCCAACTGCATCAATTTCGTCTATAAATATAATACAAGGACTATTTTTCTTTGCCTGTTCAAAAAGGTCACGAACTCTAGAAGCACCTACACCTACAAACATCTCAACAAAGTCGGAACCTGAAATTGAGAAAAATGGCACACCTGCTTCACCTGCAACAGCACGAGCAAGTAAAGTTTTACCTGTACCCGGAGGACCTACTAAAAGAACACCTTTTGGAATTCTTGCACCAAGAGAGCTGAATTTGCTACTATCTTTTAAGAACTGTACAATTTCTTCAAGTTCTTCCTTTTCTTCGTCTGCACCTGCAACATCTTCAAAGGTTGTTTTACGTTTTTCATCGTTAAGATTCTTAATCTTAGCCTTGCCAAATCCCATTGTTTTTGTAGGATCACCCATTCCACCAGTCATTCTCTTCATCATAAATATCCAGAAAACAACCATAACAACAACAAGTATTATCATAGGAATAATATCCCATAACCAACTGTTATCAGACGATCTGTTATAGTTATAAACCATAGGTGAATCAGGATATTTTTCATTATAAGCCTCAATGAGATTTATCCCTTTTGTATTTCCAAGGTCACCCATAAGAGTTTTCCAAAAAACAGAAACATCAGGCACATAGTAAGTAATTATTGCACCGTTTGTTTTATCTCCGTCTTTTGTAAGATTAGAAAGTCCCTTATGCTTTGGATTAGGTTCAGTAGCTTTGGTTGTATCTGAGGCTGCCTTTTGCTGTGAAAAAGCAAATAATCCAGAATTATCTGTATTATTTACAATATTATTTTGTACCTCTGCATCTGCACGCAACTGTAATTTAAGCTCACCACTACCAAAATCCAATGTAAAGGCTTTAACTTCCATACGCTGGAAATATCCCATAATATCAGAATACAGGTATCTTTCTTTTGTCTGTGTATTAAAAACCAAAACTACCATCAATATTACTGCGATAGCTACACCAAACAAAAGCAAAAATCTTCCTGCTCCTGATTTCTTTTTGTCATCTTTATTCAAGTATTTTCACTCCTTAATATGTTTATATTATTAGCCAAGAGGCAAATATATTTCAAAAAAATTACTTTGAATAAACTTCTTCCTTAAGTACACCTATAAATGGTAGATTACGATATTTTTCTGCATAGTCCATACCATATCCAGCAATAAACTCATTTGGAATATCAGCACCTATGTATTCAACGTGAACATCTTTTTTTCTTCTTTCAGGTTTGTTAATAAGAGTACAAAGTGTTACACTTTTTGCACCTTTGTTTTTAAGATGGTTTACAATAAAACTCAGCGTTATACCACTGTCAATAATATCTTCAACAATCAGTACATCTTTGCCTAGTATTGATTCTGAAATATCTTTTAATATTTGAACTCTACCTATAGATTCAGTACCACTTCCGTAACTTGAAACCGCCATAAAATCCAGCTGGCAAGGCAATTTTATTTCACGAATTAAATCAGCCATAAATACTATACTACCTTTAAGCAATCCAAGCACAACCAAATCTTTATCTTTAAAATCATTTGTAATTCTTTCACCAAGCGACTTAGTCATTGCCTCGATCTGATCTTTAGTAAATAATACTTCTTTGAAGTCATTAACCTCATTACACATATTCATATATTCCCCCGCTTTTTTAATACCTTAAATAAAAATAACCGCAACCTCTTTTGTATTCGAAGTTACAGCTGCAATCTGCGATACTCCAAAATCTTGTATCCATAAAACATTTGACCCGTTAGCTAAAATAATAATATTATCACGTTTTTCAGAAGGGATTTTAGATTCATTAAATAACTTTTTTAAAGATTTCGTTACACCTCTTCCGAATTGCTTGAAAACATCTCCTGACATACGGGTACGAAATTGTGTTTCACCGTGTATTATATCATAGTCCAACGCATTTTTTACTAATAATTTGTTAACTTTCGTAATTTTGTCAAATTCTTCTTTTGAAATTATTTGAATTGAAATTTTTTGGTTATTAATAACAAATTCACAGTTTTTTTTCGGAAATATTATTTTTTCATTACCTACTGTTTTTTTA
>JAXJXA010000362.1:0-1968 GCA_036307745.1 Acutalibacteraceae bacterium
CCACTAGGCTGAAGCCGTCGCCGCAAGCATCTAAAAAGTCTTGACCTAAACTTTAATTGTCTACCCCAACATTTGAAATAGAAGAAGATTTTATTGTAAATGTTGAGGTAGTTTATTCGATGTTAAATATTAAAATTCTTTAACATCTCAATCTTTTTTTACCTTTATATTGTAATATACAGGGATAAATTTTTTATTTTCTACTTTGAAAATTCTGTCAGAAATTTCAAGTGCATTGAGTTTATGTGTAACGAGGATAACTGTTTTATTTTTGAAATGCTTTCTGATATTATCAAGCACCTTTAATTCTGTTTCTTCATCAAGTGCAGAGGTTACTTCGTCAAGCAATAAAATTGGTGCGTCCTTTATGAGAGCACGGGCAATAGAAATTCTTTGAATTTGTCCTTCCGAAAATCCTTTGCCATTTTCGCCAATATATGAATTTACACCGTCAGGTAAATTTTTTATAAAGTCATATGCACAGGACAATTTAAGTGCAGATTTAATTTCTTCATCTGTTGCAGTGGGTTTTATAAGCCTTAAGTTTTCTGCTATAGTTCCGCCAATAATTGTGTTGCCTTGAGGAACATAGGCAAATAGTTGTCTGGTAGCAACACTTACAGGAATTTTTTCACCATATTTATTTTCCAATTCTATACTTCCGTTGTTACATTTTAGTAAGCCAAGCACAAGTCTGAAAAATGTGGTTTTGCCAATTCCTGAACCACCAATAATAGCAATAGTTTCTCCAATTTCTGTTGTGAGTGATGTGCTTTCCAAGATATCAACATCGGGTTCATCACTGTAATTAAATGTAATATTATTACAGTGTATTTTTACACCGGTATAATAACTTCTATCTATAAAATTTTTTTCTTGAGCAGAAGGTATTGAACTTTCCGCAGGAAGCTTTTCAATATTTATTATTCTGGAAGCAGAAGTACCTAAATTGATTGTTGTAGGAATTATTTTAAGTATTGAATTAAAGGAATTTGAAAGGGTGAGAGTAAGCTGTAAAAACATTACCATTGTTCCATAGGTAATATATCCCTCCCAAAGTCTGTAGACACCCCAGGCATATGAAATAAATGTAATACAAAGTCCAACAATTCCCATAACAATCTGCATTAAAATTGAGATTTTGTTATAGTCTAAATTTTCTTTTTTGTAGTTGTTTTGCTTTTCTTCTAATTTTTTGTTTATTATATCGGAGATTCCAAAAGATTTTATGTATTGCAAATTATGGAATGAATCTTCTTGATATGACATCATATCAGCATTAAGTTCTTTAACTTTAAGGTTATGGCAGTGCATTCTGCGAATCATAAAGCGTGATGTAAGTGCCGAAACAGGAGCAGAAAGCAACGCAATAAATGCCATAACAGGATCGTTACAAATTATAAGTATAAAAGCATACAAAAATTGAGTAATCAGAGTAAGTGCGGAAGGCCACCAGTTTATTACACCACTTGAAACAGAATTTACATCAGTGTTAAGCCTGTTTATAAGATCGCCCTTGCGATATTCACGTAAACTTTCCCATTGGGCATTAAATATAGTTTTGTACACCTTGATTTGTAGTTGATTTTGTATTTTTATTGTAATTTTTATTGTAATGCGTGAACTTAGTGCAGAAAATCCTATATTGCAAAGCATAAGGAAAACCGCCAATAGTGCAACTATTAAAACGTTTGCCTTGCTTTCGCCTGTTACAATGTCTATAACATATTTAAGACATAGGCTTGTTGTAAGGCTGAAAATGCTACTTAGTACTGAAATAACGGTTACAATAATAATTTCTTTTTTATAATGTCGACTTATGTCTGCAAGCCATTTAAGTTCTTCCGTAAGCCCTATAAGACTTACGCCTTTTTCTCTAATAGTTTTAAAAAACATAAAAATACCTCAAGATAAAAGTTTAGGGAGTATTTGAAAACAGAAAAATGACTGAATATTTCGCTAAGACGA
>JAXJXA010000363.1:0-18901 GCA_036307745.1 Acutalibacteraceae bacterium
GTAATGCCGGTTAAATGGAATCAGGTGATTGAAAAACTCAGAAATATGAATATTGATTTTCTTGTTGATATTGGACCAAATAAAATAATAAAAAATCTTGTTCTTGAAAATCATAGCTTTTCTGAAGTTTTGGCTTATGATGAACCTGAAGATTCAGACAAATTGAAAGAGCGATTAAAAAAATAATTATGTTGGATTTATAAAAAGGAGAGATGAATATGAATGATGTTTCAAGAATGCAGTGTTATAGTGACCAAATAAAAAAATATCTTCCCGGAGGCGTTCACTACAATTTTAATTTACCTTGGGAAGAAACGCCATTGCATTTTTCAAACACTAAGGCGAGCAGAGTGTTCGATATGGATGGAAAAGAGTATTTAGATCTCTATGCTCGATTTGGTGCAATGATAGTGGGACACGGAAATCAGGAATATGCTGAGGGGCTATTAGATGTTATAAACAGAGTTTTATGTGTTAGCCACTGTGATATTGATTTGGAAGTTTTGGAACTAATAAATAAATTTATTCCATCAGCTGAAAGTATTCGTTTTGGCTTGTCCGGTACTGAGATTGTGCAGAATGCTTTAAGAGTAGCACGTGCGTATACAGGTAAAAACAGATTTGTAAGATTTGAAAATCATTACCATGGTAATGCAGATAACATTATGGGTGGTAAGGCAAAGGATAGAAAATTTCCTATACCATCTGACTATTTTGGTGATTTCAAAGGAACAGCAGGAAGAGCTATTGATAGTTTGGAAAGTCAGTCTTTCCTTATTCCATGGAATGATGAAGAAGCTTTAAAGCAACTACTGGAAACAAATGCTGACGAGATAGCAGCAATTATTATGGAACCTGTTTGTGTTAATGGTGGAAGTGTTGAACCAAAAGAAGGTTATCTAAAAACAGTAAGAGAGCTTTGTGACAAGTATGGAATAGTTTTGATTTTTGATGAAATTATTACTGGCTTGAGAATGGGGCTTAACTGTGCACAAGGTTATTATGATGTTATTCCTGATTTAACTACGCTTGGTAAAGCAATAGCTGGAGGTGGTGTACCGGTATCTGCTTTGGTTGGAAAAAAAGAGATAATGCAACTGCTTGAGTCTAAAAAAGTAGTTCATGCTGGTACATTTAACGGTTATCCTTTAGGTGCTGCTGCTATAAAAACAACACTTGAGATTCTAAGCCGAAATAACGGTGAAGTATATGATAATATGAATTTGCAAATGTCAAAAATACATAATATTTTAGTAAAAAATGCAAAAGATGTTGGAATTGACCTTGTTGTACAAGGACCGTTAGGTTGTGGTGCATATCATTGTTGTACAGAGAAGTTAAAATCACCCTCTGAGTATGATTTTGATATAATGAGCAAGGATATTATATTAAATACTTGTTTGCAAAACAGAGGAATATTGGTTTCCAGCGTATCAAGATTATATCCTAATATAACTCTTAATGATGATGATGTTAATTGGTTTGATGAACGTTCCAAATTGGCATTAATAGATACTAAAAACATATTTGAGGAAATTTATTAAAAAATTTATAAGGAGGGAGAAATATTTATGGCTGGAGAGAAAAAATACACAAAACTATTGGTTATCTATCTGGCAATTACATTTGGTATATGCTGGGGAATTAGTTTGTTGTATGCTATTTCGTATGATACTATGGCATCATTGTTAGGTGAATTAACACTACAGAATCCTATTGTAGTTGTTGCACTTAACTCGCCAGGTGTTGCAGGACTAATAATTTATTTAATATATGGTGGCTTTTCAGGACTCAAAGATTATTTATGCACACTTATTCCGAGAAAGAAAGATTTAAAATGGTTCCCGATAATAATTGTGGTTATGTCTGTGTATATTGTTTGCGTTAGATTAGTATGTATTTTGGTTGGAATTGATGTTCCTGAAATGACATATACACCAGGAGAAATGCTTATTTTGTTTTTAAGAAACTTTTATGAAGAAACAGGTATGATTGGTCAGTGCTGTGGTTGGTTCGGATTCTTGCTTCCTTATTTACAAGCTAAATTTAAGAACAATATAAAAGCTGGCTTGTTAACTGGTTTCCTATTTGGATTATTCTTAATGCCCGGATATGTATTCTCTTCATTTGAAACTGCAACTGCTTATCCATTCTATTTAATGCAGATGATGTGTTTTGCTACATGTATAAGCTATGTTCTTAATGAAACAAAAGGAAATGTTCTTTTCTTCTTATTGGCGTTCTGGATTGCTGCAAGTGGAAGTAAATTGCAATTCTATTATTTTATACCATCAGTTCAGGTTGTACAGATAGCATTGTTTGTAGTTCTGTTCATTATTATGTACTTCGTATTTAAGAAACGTAATGAGGGTAAAAAACCGGAAGAAGTATTGCAGATGTTCCCAGACTTTATAAAAAGAGAAGGTAAATCTAAAAATTAAGGGAGGGTGAATTTTAGTTGGAAAATTCACTATTTGTACAGATTAAAAAGGGAGGCTCCGGTAAACAGGTTGTATTTTTTCCATATCTTGGAGGATATGTTACAGCGTTCAATGAATTAATTGATAAGATGGACGATGATATTGAAATTTGGGTGGCTAATCCTCCTGGACATGGAATATCTGGCTTGGAGCTTATTGAAGATATGACAGAATTAGTAGATGTTTACTATAATGAGATTTTAAAGATTATGGGAGATGAATGTTACTTTTTTGGTCATAGTATGGGAGGTAATATTGCATATTTTCTGGCTAAAAAAATATGTAATTCAGAAAAATGTGATATTAATCCCAAAGGCTTAATTATATCTGCAAGTGCTCCTCCGCTTACAATGTCAGGTCAAAAATATTCAGAATTACCTGATTCAGAACTGATGGATATAATATCAGGATATGGAGCACTTCCTGATGAACTTCTTGAAGATAGCGTACTAATGTCTATGTTAGCTCCTATTTTTAGAGCTGATTACAAAATATTGGAAACAGGTTCGGAAATAAAAATTGATACTCCTCTTAATTTAGAATCATATTTAATTTGGGGAGATTTAGATAAAGTTGAACCTATTAATTTGTTATCAAAGTGGCTGAAATATTTTGATTGTAAACTTACAGTATTACCTGTAAAAAACGCGGGGCATATGTTAATTAACAGTCACTCTAAAGAAGTAGCTGAATATGTAAAAAAGATTATGACTGGTGATTATTACAGAGAAGACGATGACTACATATAGAAGCGTCTTTATATTCAAATATTATATAAAACTTAATTGTGCATAGTAATTTGTGCAGAAAGGAATTAGTATGGATAAAATAATCGGAGTAATAGGAGCAGGTGTAATGGGCAAAGGCGTAGCAGAGCGCTTTGCACAGTATGGATATAAGATTATATTACTGGATATTGATGATAATATAATTTCTACCGCAAAGAACGATATAATGCGTAGCCTAAGATTTAGAGGTATGCTTGATAAAAAAATCAATGCAGCAGAAATTGTAGAAAGAATATCGGTTACTAACAATTATGATGATATTGCAAATGCAGATTTTGTAATTGAAAATGTTTGTGAACAGGAAGAAATAAAGAAGGGAGTGTATGAAAAATTAGATGAAGTTTGCAAGTCTGATTCTATATTTATGGTAAATACTTCGTGTATTCCTATAACAAGAATTGGCTCATATACCAAAAGAGCTGAAAACATAATTGGTGTACATCTTATGAACCCGGTACCTATGAAAAACTTTGCAGAGGTTATTAAGGGGTGGAAGACCTCTCAGGAAACTATTGATTCTGTTAAAGATTTACTTCAAAGTGTTGAAATTAGCTGTGAGGTAATAAATGACAGTGCAGGTTTTGTATCAAATAGATTATCACATCTCTTTATGAATGAGGCAGCATTTTTAGTATATGAGGGTGTAGCCACTGCTGCACAGATTGACAATATATTTAAAAATGCATTTGGACATAAAATGGGACCTTTGGAGACAGCGGATTTGATAGGTATCGACACTGTTGTTGATTCACTTGAAGTTCTATACAAAGAATATGAAGACAGTAAATTCAAGGTTTGTCCATTGTTAAGACGTATGGTAGAAGTAAACGAAACAGGCAGAAAAACAAAAAAAGGATTTTATAAATATTAAAATTTGGAGGATAAGATTATGAATACAAAGAATAAAGTTAAGGAATTTTTAGGACAGTATATGGATGTAGCAACAGTAGCAGATGATGACAACATTTTTGAAATGAGACTTGTTAATTCACTGTTTGCTATGCAGCTGGTTAATTTTATTGAACAGGAGTTTGATGTAACACTTGATAATGATGAGCTTGATATCGACAATTTCAAAGATATAAACTCTATTGTATCATTAATAGATTCTAAAATAAACTAATGAGGTATCATTTCAATGAAAGAGTCAAAAATTAAGTGCGTTGTATGGGACTTGGACAATACAGTATGGGATGGAGTTTTATTAGAAGATACTAATGTTTCAATAAAAGACGATGCTGTAAAGGTTATAAAAAAGCTGGATGAATGGGGAGTTTTACAGTCAATAAGCAGTAAAAATGATTATGAAGCAGCAAAAGAAAAACTAATAGAGTTTGATCTGTGGCAATACTTTATATATCCTCAGATAAATTGGAATGCAAAGTCTGAAGCAATGACTGAAATCGCCAAGGATATCAACATAGGAATTGATACTTTAGCTTTTGTTGATGATCAAAAATTTGAACTGGATGAGGTTCATTATTCTTGTCCTGAAGTTATGTGTATAGATGCAACTGATATAAATAATATGTTGCAGATGGAAAGATTGATTCCTCAGTTTATAACTACTGATTCAAAGAACAGACGTAAAATGTATCAAAGTGATATTGTCAGAAATAGTGCAGAGAAAGATTTTGTAGGTACAAAAGAAGAATTTTTAAGTTCATTGAATATGGTTTTTAAAATTAGTTCGGCTCGTGAAGAAGATTTGCAGAGGGCAGAAGAACTGACTGTTAGAACACATCAGCTAAATTCTACAGGATATGTGTACTCCTATGATGAATTAAAAGAATTTATTGAGAGCGATAATTATGAAGTAATTGTCACTCAGTTAGAGGATAAGTATGGTGCATATGGAACAATAGGATTAGCTCTTATTGAAAAAAGTGATTCAGTGTGGGAATTAAAACTTTTACTAATGTCATGCAGAGTTATGTCAAAAGGTGTAGGTAATATATTAATGAACTACATCATTAATCAGGCAAGAGAAGCAAATGTTGCTTTGAGAGCACAGTTTGTACCAACAAACAGAAATCGAATTATGTATATTTCTTATAAATTTAACGGATTTAAAGAAATACAGACAGGCGATTTGGTTGTTTTTGAAGCTGATATGACAAAGGAAAGAATAATACCTGACTATGTTAAACTGATTGTGGAGAGGTGAAAAAACGATGGATTTTGCTTATACAAGTGAACAAAAAGAATACAGACGTGAAATTATTAATTTTGCAAGAGAAAATTTGAACACAGAGGAATATCTTGAAAAATTCGATATGGATATGTGGAAGAAAGTTTCTGATTTTGGTCTTTTGGGTATCACTATCGGAGAAGAATATGGTGGATTGGGCGAAAGCTACGAAACCGCAGCATATGTATTTGAAACTTTGGGATATGCTTGTAAAAACAATGGATTTGTTTTTGTTATAAATAACCATATATGGGTTTCTCAGAATATAATATATCTTTATGGTTCTAAAGAATTAAAGGATAAGTATATTCCTCAGATGATTTGTGGAGATAAAATTGGTGCTATTGCAATTACTGAAGCTGAATCTGGTTCAGATGCATTTAGTATGACAACCAGTGCTGTTGAAGATGGTGACAGCTATATATTAAATGGTAGCAAGATGTTTATTTCAAATGGGCCTATAGCAGATATATTTGTTGTTTTTGCAGTTACAAAACAAGAACCAAAGAGAATAACAGCGTTTGTGGTAGAGAAATCTATGTGTGGTGTAAAAACAGGACCGGATATTGGTAAAATGGGTCTTAATGCTTGTCCTACTTGTGAATTAATTCTTGAAAATGTCAGAGTTCCAAAAGAGAATATTTTAGGAAAGCTGAATGGTGGTTCAAATATTTTAACATCAGCTATTGAATGGGAGAGATGTTTTGAGTTTGCACCACATGTTGGAGCAATGCAAAGAGTTATGGAATTGTGCTTGGAGCAAGTTAAGGGAAGAAAGCAGTTTGGCAAAGCTATAGGTGAATATCAAGCTATTTCTCATAAGATTGCAGATATGAAAATTGCCATAGAAACAGCAAAACTAATGCTGTATAAGATTGGTTGGTTAAAAGATTCAAAGCGTTCAGCATTTACAGAAACTTCAATATTCAAAGTGTTTGTGAGTGAAAATTATATTAAAACTTGTAGAGATGCAATGCAAATCTTTGGTGCGTATGGATATACAACCGAATATGAAATTGAGCGTGAATTGCGAGATGCACTTGCATGTAGTATTTACTCCGGAACAAATGAGATGCAAAGAAATACAATCTATAGTATGGCAAGTATGTTGACTATCTGATAATTTTAAAGGATATGATTATGATGGATAATGATATTTATAGAGTAGTAGTATGCATTAAGCCAGTAAAGAGCAGTTTATTGGGACAAGAATCATCAAATGAACCATACCAAATAAATCCGTATGATTTGATGGCCTTGGAAAATCTGGTGAAGATAAAGAAAGAAACACGAGCTAGATTTGTGATTACTTGTCTTTGTATGGGACCTAAAAAAGCCGAAGATATGATGAGAAAAGCACTGGCTATCGGTGCAGATGAAGCATTATTATTAAATGATAACGCATTTATCGGTTCTGACACAGTTGCTACAAGCTACATAATATCTACTGCAATAAAAAAGTTAAACAATGTAAGGTTAATCGTTTGTGGTGAAAGAACTATTGACGGTGAAACAGGACAGGTACCTGCTGGATTAAGCGAAAGATTGAATTATAAATCTATTGTAGAAGTAAATGAAATTGTTGGTATTTCAGCAGAAACTTTGACATATAAGAAAAGTGAGGGAGCCAGTGTATTAACCTCAAAGGTTAAGTTACCTACAGTTATTTCATACCGTGAATTAAAGACAACTGCTCCGCTTATAAGTCTTTTATCGTTGAAACGTTCAAAAAGTAAGAAAATAGAACTCTGGGACATAAACGATATAGAGATTGATGAATCTCAGTGTGGTTTAAAAGGTTCTAAAACAAAGGTTCTTGAAGTTAAAAACGAGTTCATAAAAAAGGTTAAAAATGAGTTCTCTAAAAATGAGAACGCTCTTGTACAAGGTAGTACAGAGGATAAAGTAAAACTGATTATGGAAATCGTTAAAGGGAATACCATTAAGATATAGTTTAAAGAAAAGGAGGGTGATTGAAATTAATGGTGGATAGAGGAATTTTAGTAGTATGCGGTATGAATGGTATTGACAATGAGCATACGTTACAGGTTTTAACAAAGGCAAAGGAATTGGCAGATGATAGTAATAAAGAATTATCTCTGTTGTTTGTCGGTGAAGAGAAACAGGATGATTTTAAAATTGCTTCAAAGTATGGAGTAGATAATATAATATTTTGTGAATGCAACAAAGAACTTGGAATCTGGGGTTTTAGTGACATTGTAACAGAAACTATTCATTTACAAAAACCTGATACGGTGTTATTTTTAGCTGATAGCTTTGGAAAAGGTGTTGCTGCTGTAATATCTACTCGTTTTGGAGCAGGATTAACAGCAGATTGCATTGAAATTCTATATGATACGGAAACTGAAAAATTCAACTTTTTACGTGCTGCTCTTAGTGATTCTGTTATTGCAAAAATCACCTGTGTAAATTGCGACTTGCAACTGTGTACTATCAAAAAGGATGTTTTTGTAAAAAAGCAGAATTGTAACTGGAAACAGGCTCAGATTACAAATCTCAATATAGATTTGTCCAATATATATTCTGATGAAAAACCTGAAATTTTAGAGGTAACCCAAATCAGTGAAACAAAAAAGATTGATATAACAAAGTTTTCTGTTGTTTTTTGCGTAGGACGTGGAGCTTCTTCTCCTCAAAATATTGCTGTCATTAACAGTTTGGCTGAAAAATGCGGTGCTTGTGTAGTAGGAACAAGAGCTGTTGTTGAAGAAAATGTAATTGATAAAGAATTTCAGGTTGGGCAGTCAGGAAAGAGTATTTCACCTAAAGTATACGTAGGTTTTGGTGTGTCAGGTGCCAGTCAACATTTGGTTGGGATAAAAAATGCAGAAATAATTATTGCTGTTAATAAGGATGAAAATGCCCCCATCTGCCAATATGCTGACTATGCAATTATTGATGACGTGAGCAGTGTTCTAAATGAAATTAGTAAGTCATTATGATAAATAATGTAACAGGAGGTTTTGTTAATGTGGATTTTAGCACTAATTGGAGCTGGATTATTAACAGCGTTAGTTAACCTTTTTATGGTGGGATTTGATATTGGTACAGCTGGAATATGTGAAATTATTGTTCTTCACCAGTATGTTGTTACATCTGGTTTGTTGGGAATTATAGGATTTTATATAAATGTTATAAAGGCTGATGATACAGCTAAATCACTAGGCTGGCCCGGAGGTCCTTTTCAGGTTAAATATGGTTTTTCTCAGTTGGGTGTAGGTATTATGGGTGTACTATCAATCTGGTTTAGAGGTACATTTTGGATTGGTACACTTGTTACACTGTACATATACGGTATAAGTGGGTTGTGGTCACACACAGCTGAAATGAAAAGAAAAAAAGTAAATGCAATAGATGTTGGAAATATTATTTTTGATGTTATTTACCATGCAGCACTTACTATATTACTGTTTCAGATTCCAGAAGTTTGGGGAAGATAATCCGGAATTTAAATAGGTAAAGAATATTATTTATTGATTACGGTTTTTTATTCATAAAAATTCAGGTGGCATCATACAATTATTGCGTTATACTAATCTCATTAAAAGAGGAAAACCGTTTTTTAAAAGGTTTGAGATTGTATTAAAATAATATGAATAACATATTATAAACCTGAACAACTGTTTTTACATTGAAAGATATATAATTTTTAATGTGAAAAATGTGAGAATATTGTTTTAGGTAAAACGTTAACTGTATAGGTTTAAATTAAGCTCGCCACAATTACAAAATTGTGGCGAGCTTAAAAATATCAATGTTTAATATTTTCTGTTTCTTTACTTTAATACTACATGTCTACCTCAAACAACGTTTCAAATAGAACCATTTTTAAATTTAAATAGAGTACACCTATTGAATAGACTACATTATGTTATGCACAGTATGTTTTATACCATCTTCAATGTTACCTATGTAGCTGTTAAACAGCGGATTTTATTTACTGTTTAAATGAAGATTAGCATAAAATGTAGAATGAAAAATGTAACAGTTTTGTTGACAAAGATATATTGATATGGTACAATTTTACTGTAGACCGACCGTCGGTTTATAATAAAATAGAAAGGGTTGATCTTTTAATGGAGAAAACAAAAAAGTCGATTATTGAATTGAAGAACGTATCTAAAACTTACAAAATGGGTGAGGTCGAAATTAAAGCTGTTGAAGATGTCAGCTTTACAATAGACGAAGGTGAATTTGTTATTGTTTTAGGTGCCAGTGGTGCAGGCAAAACGACTGTTTTAAATCTGCTGGGGGGTATGGACACAGTAACTTCCGGTGAAATACTGGTTGATGGAAGTGACATATCAAAATATAATGACAGACAGCTTACTAATTACAGAAGAAATAATATAGGTTTTGTCTTTCAGTTCTATAATTTAATTTCAAATCTTAATGTTTTAGAAAATGTTGAATTTGCAGCGGATGTATGTGAAAATCACTTTGAGCCATTGGAAATTCTAGAAAAGGTCAATCTTAGTCAAAGACTTAAGAATTTTCCTTCTCAGCTTTCAGGTGGTGAGCAGCAGAGAGTATCAATAGCCAGAGCTGTAGCCAAAAACCCATTATTGCTGTTGTGCGATGAACCTACAGGTGCATTGGATTATGTAACGGGTAAGCAAGTTCTAAAGCTGTTAAGTGATATTAATGTTCAGTATAAAAAGACGGTAATAGTTATTACTCATAATGCGGCTTTAGCAGATATGGGTGATAAAATTATAAGAATGCAGAGTGGACATATTAAAGAGATTACTGTTAATAATCAAAAGAAAAATATTGAGGAGATTAGTTGGTAATGAAGAAACTTTTTTCGAAACTTCTTGTTGATATAAAAAAGTCACTTGGTCAATACCTAGCAATTATTATCATTTCTATGATTGGTGTAATGTTATTATCAGGAATGAATGTAGTCCATTTGAGTCTTTCAAATACAGTTGATAAATACTATGACGACTGTAATCTGGCTGATATTACGGTAAATTATAATGTTGGTATTGATGATGACGGCATAAAAGAATTAAGTAAAATTAAGGATGTAAAGGAAATTGAAGGAAGGCTGAGAATGAGTGCTCAGAGTGCCGAAGATGACAGTTCATTCTTATTGCAGACAATATCTGAAGATACTGATATAAATAAAGTTATTCTTGAAGAAGGACGTTTGCCCAAAAAAGATAATGAATGTGTATTGAATACAGCGTATGTAACTGAAAATAAGCTTAGTGTTGGTGACACAATTAAAGTTGAGGTAAATGACAAGGATTATAAATTTAAAATTACAGGAACATTTATGGCGGCTGAGTATGCTTATTTAGTAGAAAATTCAGCTGAATCAATGATTCCGGATTTTAAAAATTATGGATTGCTATATGTTACAGAGTCATTGATTGAAAAATTTGTAGGTGCAGATATCTATAATCAAATTATTATTGATACCAAAGATGGTGCAGATTGTGATGAAATTATAGAAAAGATAAAAGATAAATCAGATGATTATTATTTTAGTCAGGCAATATTAAAATCTGAACAAGCAAGTTATTCTAAACTGGATAGCGATATTGTTTCTGCACGTTCTATGTCACAAATAATTCCATATATTTTCTTCTTAGTAGCTGCTGCAATTATTTTTATCACAGTATCAAGAAAAGTTCAGAGTGAAAGAACTCAGATTGGTATTATGAAAGCATTGGGTATTTCTAAAATAGCTATTATGTTGCATTATTGTTCATATGCAATCAGTAGTTGTTTGATAGGAAGTGTTCTGGGAAATATAATTGGACTTATCCTTTTACCCAGTATGCAGTTTAAGAATTATTCTACACTATATATATTACCAGAGTTGAAACTTTATGGATATGCTAACTATGTTATTATTTCTATTATTGTAGTTTTGATTTTTGGTATTGGTGCAAGCTACTTATCTGTAAGAAAAACTTTGAAAGAGGTTCCTGCACAATGCTTGCGAACAGCACCTCCTAAGAAGGTACACAAAATATTATTGGAAAGAATACCTTTTATTTGGAATCACTTTTCACATAGAGGTAAATTGATTGCAAGAAATATATTCTTGAACAAAAAGAGAGTGTTACTAAGCTCGTTTGGTATTATAGGTTGTGTAGGTCTATTACTATGTGGTTTGGGATTGAAAGAAGTTACTGAACAATTTATTTATTCACAGTTTGAAGAAATTCAAAGATATGATGCTATGGCTATAGTAAATACTCCACAAGAATGGAATGATGATTCACCTTATGAAAATAAGGGTATCAAAACTATGGATAACGTTTCTAGTATTCCTATAATTATGGAGTCTGCTGATGATTATAAGACAACACTATATGTTATGGATGAGGATAATAAATCTATACAACTGTTTGATACTAATAAAGCTAAAATTGACTATCCTAAAACAGGTGCGGTAGTTCCATATAAGTTGTCTCGTGATTACGGCATTAAAGAAGGGGACACAATCAAGGTAACACTGGAATCAGATTTGTACGATTACAAGACTCTAAAGATGAAGGTTGTAGCTATTTCTGAGCTTTATGTTTCTCAGGATATATATGTGTCTCACGAATATATGAAATCATTAGATGTTGATTTGGATGCAATGGGATATTATATAACATTTAAGGATGCAGATGATTCTGATAAGGTTATTGATTATATAAACGATAAGGATATAACTGCAGCTTTAAGTATTAAAAAAGAGTTAAGAGAGCAGTTTGACGTATTATATCAGTCAACAAAAACTACTGTATATCTTTTAGTTATAATGTCAGCTTGTCTTGCGTTAACAGTTATTTTCAACATAAGCTCAATTAATATATTTGAAAGACGAAGAGATATAGCAACTTTAAAGGTTTTGGGTTATCATAAGAAAGAAATTAACAGCTTAATTGATGTTGAAAACTTTGTAATAACACTTTGGGGTTCTGTCTGGGGAATTATATTCGGAATATTAATATTTAAAGAGATTTTAATTTCATCTGAAAGTCAGGCAATGTACTATCCATTCCAAATTTCTCCAACTATGGTTATAATATCTGTTGCTATTACATTCATATTTACACTTCTAGCTAATTTTATGCTAAGACCAAAAATCAAGAAGATAGATATGGTTGAATCTTTAAAGAGTGTTGAATAAACCAATTATATTGCAAAAGTTAAATAATCAAGAAAAATGCCATAGTTGCATTTTTCTTGATTATGGTATTTAAAGATATAACTTAAACTTATGAAAAATAATTTAATTTATATGGTGTAAAAATATTAATACTTCAAACGTAAAATGTATAGAAATTTATGCGAAAGGATAGTTAACATTAAACTAATGCCGAATAGCTGTATAACTTCGGATGCATCTATGATGCTATAAATAAGTTTTTGTTTAAATAAAAACTAGGTCGTATCTGAAAACTCAAAACAACTGTCTATTTCTACTAATACGGGAGATTTCTTCGAGAAAAATACTCGAAATACGAAAGTATTTCTCCGTTTTTTCGCTCGAACTCACCTCGTCTTAGCGAAAAATATTTAGTCATTTTTATGTTTTCAGATACTCCCTAAGACTCGTTTGAAAAATCAAAAGTACTGTTTATTTTGTTGTGTAGCAACATTGAAAATTATTGAAATGCGTCGGTATTCTTTGAGAAAATCACTTGATATTGAATAAAAATCTAGTACTTTTTCTATTTTTCAAAAAAGTCTTAATAATAAAATTGGCTATCAGTATAAGTTGTTAATGTTTCTTTGATTGTTTATGAGGGAAGATAGAGAACACAAAAATCACAAAGACAATGTTATTGAAGTAGCAGAGGATTTGTTTTCAAAAAATGGTTATGGAAAAACGACTGTCAGTGAAATTATAGATAAGGTTAATATAGCCAAAGGAACATTTTATTACTATTTTCAGTCTAAAGAAGAGGTATTGGATTGTATTGTAGAAAAGCGTGTAAATTCCCTTCTTAAGAAAGTAAATGAGGTTAAGTCTGCTAACAACCTTACATTACCTGAAAAAATAGTTGGTATTATTCAATCTCAGAAGTTAGAGAGTACAGAAGAACGTAAGATATTAGAAGAAATATACAGACCTGAAAATTCACTTATGCACCAGAAAATTCGCAATAGATTGATCGAAACACTTGCTCCTATATTGGCTGAAATTGTGATTGAAGGTAACGAAAGGGGGATTTTTAAAGCTGAATATCCATTAGAATATATGGAAATATTACTGTCAGCTACTGTGGTTTTAACTGATCGTAACTGGAAATTTAATGATAATAATAATGTTATTCAAGCATTGTTTTCAGCCCTTGAGTTAATGTTGCATGCTGACAAAGGATGTTTTTCTTTTGCAGTTGATAATTTGTTTTTAGATAACAGATTTAACAAAGAAAAAAAGAGGAATGATGTATAATGAAAAAGTTTTTTATAATCTGGTTAGGAGAGTTTATATCCAGTATTGGTACAGGTATGACATCATTTGCATTAAGTGTATATGTTTATCAGGAGTTTGGTAGTGCTGCTGCTGTATCGTTGGTTACATTACTGGCGTATTTACCAACCATTTTGTTAAATCCCATAGGTGGTGTTTTAGCTGATCGTTTTGATAGAAGATTATTGATGATTTGTGGAGATTTATTTTCTGCATTTGGATTGATATTTATATTACTGAATGCACAGATGGGAACATTATCAGTATTAACAATATGTATTGGTGTTACAATAAGCTCAATTTTTGTATCTTTACTTGATCCTGCTTATAAAGCGACAATTACAGATTTGTTGGACGAAGACGAATATGCTAAAGCAAGTGGTATGGTGCAGATTGCGTCATCAGCAAAGTATTTAATTTCACCTACATTAGCTGGATTTATACTGGCTTTTGCCGATATTCGATTAATTCTTTTGATTGACATTTGTACTGTAGTGATTACAGTAGCTGCAACTTTATTCGTAAGGAGAAATACACAAAGTAAACCGGTAACCGAAAAGGGATTTAATTTATTTAAAAATCTTGCTGAAGGTTGGAATGCTGTTACTAAGAATCGCGGAATTTTAATTTTGGTTATACTTATGGCTTTTGTATGTTTTAATGTTGGTTTTTTGCAAACTTTGCTTTCTCCGATGGTTTTATCTTTTACAGATTCAAAAACACTTGGTATGATTGAGTCTGTAAGTGCAATAGGAATGCTGTTAGGAAGTATTGTCATAGGAATTTTTTCTATTAAAAAGAATTATTCGAGAATATTGGCAGTTGCCTTATTTATTAGTGGAATATTTATGGCAGCAATAGGTGTTACAACTAATGTAATATTTATTATAACAGCAGGCGTTTTATTTTTTATGTCATTACCCTTTGTCAACACTTGTGCTGATACATTGGCAAGACTTAATATTCCAAATGAAATTCAAGGAAGAGCATGGGGAATTATTGGTATACTTTCTCAGTTAGGCTATGTTATTGCATATGCTATTTGTGGTGTGCTAGCTGATAATGTATTTACTCCTATGTTGTTAGAAGATGGCATATTGGCAAACAGTATAGGAAACCTGATAGGTGTAGGCGAAGGCAGAGGCATTGGTTTGATGCTGATTGTTTGTGGAATTTTAATCATAGTTGTTGCTATTATATTAATTAATATAAATTCACTTAGAAAGATGGAAAAAAGTGAGCAAAGCTGAGGTATTAGTAGTTATAACTTTTTTCACGACTACATAATAATGCTCCAGTATGATTAATATCCTGCAAAGCAAAATTTTATTATTTTTGCGATTATACAAATTATGAAAGGAGAATATAACGAACAAATATCGTTATAAAGTGAAGCATTATGTCTTGGTCTATGGTTAAAAAGAATTTTAAGAAAAATAAGGTTATCAATATAGTACTGTTACTCTTTATTGTGATTTCTTCTTGTTTGATGGCTGCAGGTACTATGATAATTATTCAGCTGTTTGATTCTATTGATTCTATGTACGAAGTAGCTAAGCCTCCACATTTTATGCAAATGCATGTTGGCGATATTGAAGAAGAAAAAATAGGAGAATTTGCAGAACAGTGTGATTATGTAACCGATTGGCAAATTGTTGATATGGTTAATATTGATGGTAGTAACATATGGATTACCAAATCTGATAATACAACATATTCATTGTCAGATTGTATGTTGGGATTGGGTATGGTTAAGGAAAATGAAAAATATGATTTGCTACTAAATGAAGATAATGAACCAGTTTATCCTAACTCAGGTGAAATAGGAGTACCAGTTATATTGCTGGATAGTTATGATATGAGTATAGGCGATAAGTTGACTATATCATATGGCGAATATAGCAAAACATTTACAATAACTCATTTTTTAAGAGATCCTCAGATGAATTCAACGTTATGTTCATCTACCAGATTCCTTCTTAATGAAGAAGATGTTCGTGAATTAAAGGAACAAAATATAGGAGAATTGGAGTATTTGATAGAATTTTATTTTACAGATTCATCATATGCAACAGATTTCCAGACTTCTTATGAGAATGCTGGTATGCCAATAAATGGACAGGGTCTTACATACACAATTATAAGATTAATTAGCGGACTTTCAGATATGCTCACAGTTGTACTGATAGTTTTAGTAAGTTTGTTGTTAATATTTGTAGCAGGTTTGTGTCTAAGGTTTACTATACTTTCTACTGTAGAGGAAGATGTTCGAGAAATTGGAAATATGAAGGCTATTGGTTTGCCTTTTAAAGATATCAGAAATATTTATCTACAAAAGTATAGAATACTTGCAGGATTAGGATGTATTATAGGATACATTGTATCAATAGCAATAGGTGAAGTTTTTACAACCCACATTGAAAAAACTTTTGGTAAAACAGATATGAATATATTGATATTTGTAATTCCTATACTTGCAGTTATATTGACATATGTTATTGATATTACATTATGTAAAAAGATATTGAAATGTGTTAATAAAATTTCTGTTGTAGAAACTATAAGCGGAAGTTTTACCCCACTTGATAAAAAAACTAAACATAAAAAATCTAAATTTATTAGCTTGTCTAAAGTAAAAGCTGGTTCAGTCAATTTGTGGTTTGCACTAAAAGAAGTGTTTAACCATAAAAAATCGTGGTTTGTAATGATGTTTGTTATGATAATAGCAACTATTATTATGATTATTCCACTTAACTTACTTAATACGTTTCAATCACCAGAATTTATAAATTATATGGGTCAGCCTAGTAGTGATATTATAATTTCTATATCTACAACGGATGGTTTGGAAGAAAGATTTAATGAAATAAATCAAATTCTAAAGAATGATAATGATGTAATTAATTATACTCATGAAGAGTATGCCACACGTAGTGCTATAAACAAAGATGGAGATTGGATAAATGTTCATATAGCCTTTTCTGATAATTTAAAGCTTGGCTTAAAATTTGTTGATGGTACAGAACCGGTATCAACAGATGAAATAGCTTTGTCAGTGTTGAACGCTGATGAACTTGGAGTTGGTGTGTCAGATGATTTGATAATGCTTATAGATGGAACAGAGAAAAAGGTGAAAGTATCAGGTATTTACCAAGACGTTACCAATGGTGGATATACTAGCAAAATGTATAATAAAGAAAGTGTAGATAACGTATATAAATATACCTTTGCGGTAAATCTTAAAGATGGTGTTGATGTTAAAGAAAAAGTTGCTCAATATACTAATAATACAAGTTCTATGGTTGGTGTTAATATTAAAGAATTGGGTGAATTTGTAAATCAGACACTAGGTGGAGTTACATCTCAGTTAAGTAAAGCGGTAATTGTTATTTATATAATGGCTATTGGATTAGCAATACTCATTACGTTTTTATTCTTGAAATTAGTGATGATAAAATATCGTTCACAGAATGCAATATTAAAAGTTATGGGATTTTCAACATGGGATATCAGAATGCAATATTTATTTAAGTGCTGTTTTGTATCAGCCCTAGGAATAATTGTTGGAGTAATTTTTGTTAATACTTTAGGTGAAGGCCTGGTTAGTATGATTGTTAGCTCACTTGGTTTGGGAATTTCAAAAATTACTTTTATTGTAAATCCTGTTTTGGTATATGTATTATCTCCACTGGTATTGTTAACTGTTGTGATAATTGTAACTCTTATATGTTCATCCGCTTTAAAAAAGTATAATTTGGTAAGTTTAATTAATGAATAATACTTTTAGAATGTATGTCAAAATATTCTTATTTGAAATTTTAAGCTGATGTAACCCGATAAAATTTATTTATCATAAAGGAGGATAATAAATGAGTAATGTATTATTAGAAGCGATTGATTTATGTAAAAGTTACGAGTTTTCTGATGGTAGAAAAAGTGATGTGCTTTGTGGAATTAATCTAAAAGTAAACAGTGGTGAGTTTGTTTCGATTATGGGTGCTTCCGGTTCAGGAAAGTCTACATTACTATATGGTATTAGCGGAATGGACAGAATTTCTTCAGGAAAGGTTTTATATAATAATAAAAACATATCTGATATGTCTGATGAAGAAATAAGTAAAATTAGATTATTGAATATGGGATTTGTATTTCAGAAATCTTGCTTATTAAAAGACCTTACTATAAGAGAAAACATTATGCTACCTGGAATAAAAGCAGCGAAGTTAAATAAAACTGAGGTGCGAAAAGAAGCTGATCGATTAATGGATCTGGTTGGGATCAAAAAAATTGCAGAAAGTGATATTAATCAAGTGTCTGGAGGACAGTTACAGCGAGCTGCTATATGTCGAGCATTAATTAATAAACCTGAAATGCTTTTTTGTGATGAACCAACAGGTGCATTGAATTCAAGTTCTACTATCGAGGTAATGAATATTCTGAATGAAATACATAAAAATGGAACTTCTATTGTTGTAGTAACCCATGATGCTAAAGTGGCATCAAGAGCTGAGAGAATTATTTATCTATCTGATGGAAATATAAAGGATGAGTATACTCTAAGTAAATGGTCACAATCCGAAAAGAATGATGAAAAAAGAGAGTATGACATACTACAATGGCTGCAGAAAAATAAATTTTAAATTTATGTATTGATATTTGTTAATAATGAAAAAACAGAGTCTTGACTATTAAATCTAGTTCTGACTCTGTTTTTTTGTTTTAGATTTTAATACTAAACACCGTTTAAAATCGGTAAAAAATTTTCGAACAGATTTTGTACTGAACGAATACTGATTCACAGAAAGTCTGTCACCTTTCGAGGACACAGTATGAAGTGCAGTACGAAATATGCCGAAATGATTTCTGTATTTTAAATGGTGTTTAGTATAAGCTCTTTAATAAATGTTGGGGTAGAAAAGATTATTGAAGAATATTTTGTTAAGAACGTTGTCCTTAAAAATCATGCAAAGGCTCTGCCTTTGGATGGTCA
>JAXJXA010000364.1:0-4520 GCA_036307745.1 Acutalibacteraceae bacterium
CATCAAAAGGAGCAAAAATTGCACTTCTTGTTCCAACAGCTATTTTTGCATATCCCTTTTTTACACGCTTCCATTCGTCAAGTCTTTCACCAATAGAAAGACCACTATGAAAAACCGCTACATTATGACCATATCTGCCTTTAAAAATATTAATAAGCTGAGGAGTAAGAGATATTTCAGGTACCATTACAATAACACCCTTTTTATCCTTTATGGCAACATCAATAAGTCGCATAAAAACAGATGTTTTACCTGACCCTGTAACACCATACAACAGTGACACCTGACCTTTACCTGATCTATATCTGGTAATAAGGTCATCATAAGCCATTTGTTGCTCAAGAGTAAGTTTTATATCATTAACTGATTTTTCAACATTCTTATAAACAGAAGGTATTCTGTAAATCTCTTCTTCAAAATATTCAGCGACACCCTTTTTCACAAGAGCATCTGCAACAGCCTGAGTACAGCCTGAAAAATAACAAAGTTCCTTTACAGAAACAGCAAAAATTGAATTTAACACCTCATAAGCCTCTGCTTGTTTTGGTGTAAGTTTAACAACTCTGTTTTCATCAACAATCCTTATCATTTTCTGCGTTTTGTCGCCTATTTTGCGGGATGCTCCCTCCTGCTTGCACAATACACCAAGCATATACATTTCATACAGCACGGCTGAATCAACATTAAAATCTAATTCTTTGAGAACTTCACTTTCAGCAACAGGTTTTTTACGGATAGAAAGATAGTGATAAACCTGCTGTTGTTTTTCATCCAGAAAGTCAGCATTATATTCAAACTCATCATTTATACTGTACAAGGTATCTATTTTATAATTTATCCCTGTAGGCAACATTGCACGGATACAATCATACATAGTGCAGTAATATCTATTTTTCATAAAATATACAAGCCCAAGCATTTCTTCTGTAAGAACAGGAAATGTATCCAGAATATTTAAAAGTTCTTTATATTTTGAAAAATCAATTTGTATTTCTTTGGTATACATAACCATAGCCTGACGCTTACTGTTACTTCTACCAAACGGTACTATAACTCTGCAACCTATAAGTTGTTTGTCCTTTAACGATACTGGAACTATATACTCAAAAATCCTGTCAAAGTTATATACTGCCTTTTCAAGAGCCACACCTGCAACTAAACAGTTTTGAGTATGGGTTGTTTTAGCAATATTCTCTGAATTTAGGGTCATATCTTTATTCGTTTACATCAGGCTCAAGAATACTGTATTTGTGATTTTTAAAATCCTCAATAGCCATTAATACAGGCTTTTCATCTACTATACGTTCACTCTCTTCAATTTCGGCAGAAATTTCTCTTGCTCTTTTTGCCACCGCAATTACAAGTGAATATCTGGTTGTTCTGTTCTTAAGCATATCATCTACTGATGGTCTTCTCATCTGCATTTTCAAGCACTCCTTTTACAAAATCTATCATATTAGGTGATTTCATTTTTTCTGAATTTATAATACTTTTAATATCATTAACACACTGTTCTACCGTATTGTTAATAACTATATAATCATATTTTAGTGACTGTTTCATTTCTTCAACAGCTTTTTTAAGCCTTTTTTGGATTACATCTTCAGGTTCTGTTCCTCTTCCACGAAGTCTTTCTTCAAGAACTTGCATATTTGGAGGCATAATAAATATACTCACAACCTCAGGCATATTTTCTTTTACATTCAATGCACCTTTTACTTCAATTTCAAGAATAACATTTTTGCCTTTACTTGCATTTTCTTCAACATATGCTCTTGGTGTACCGTAAAGATTATCGCAGTATGGTGCGTACTCAAGCATCATTCCGTTATCAATTCGGCTCTGAAATTCTTCTTTTGTCAAATAGAAATAATTCACACCGTGTTTTTCATTTTCTCTTGGAGAACGGGTAGTAGCAGAAATTGATAAAACAAACTTCTCTGTATCCGATAGGATTTGTTCAACAACAGTACCTTTGCCAACACCTGACGGTCCAGAAATAACAATAACCGTTCCTTTATTCATCCTGTTCAGCCTCCTCTACAACTGCTCTGTTACCAATACTTTCGGGATTAATTGCCGAAAGTATTATATGTTCGCTTTCAGCAACTATAACAGAGCGAGTTTTTCTTCCATAGGTTGCATCAATAAGCAGTCCTTGTTCTTTTGCATCCTGAATAATTCTCTTGATAGGTGCAGAATCGGGAGAAACAACAGCAACAACCTTATCAGCAGAAACAAGATTGCCAAAACCAATATTTATTAATTTCATAATGTCACCCCATTATTCTATATTCTGAACCTGTTCTCTTATCTTTTCAAGTTCTGCTTTGATATCAACAACAATATGTGCCAACTGTGCATCCTGTACCTTCGAACCGATGGTATTAGCCTCTCGATTCATTTCCTGTAAAATAAAATCTATTTTACGACCAACAGAACCTTCGCTGTTGAGAATTTTATCAAACTGCTCAAAATGACTTCTGAGCCTTACAGTTTCTTCATCCACAGCAACTTTATCAGCAAAGATAGCTACTTCTGTAATAATACGCTGTTCATCAACTGTAACATTCTCAAGAATCTCGTTGATTTTCTCGGTAAGTTTATTGCGATATTCAATCACTGTTTGTGGTGAACGTTCTTCAATCTTTGAAACAAGTTTAAGAATAGTTTTGCATCTTCCTGTAACATCTTCATAGAGCTTTTTACCCTCTACCTGTCTCATCTCCACAAACTTATCCAGAGCAACATCCAAAACTATTTTTACATTTGCCCACAGTTTTTCCTCGTCTGTTTCAGGCTTTGTAATTTTAAAAATATCGCTATATCTTGCAACAGATGAAACCGAAATATCATCACTTAGTCCGTATTTTACCGCAACTTCTTTCAATGCATTTACATATCCGGATACAAGGCTGTGATTAACAGTAACCATAGCCTGCTCATTTTCATCATTGCCTATATTTACAAAAACGTCTACCTTACCTCTGAAAACTCTGCTTTTAATTACTGACTTAATTTTATCCTCAAGAAATCCCATCTCTCTTGGAGTTCTGCAATTAAGCTCAAAGTATCTGTGGTTGACAGAACGTATTTCTACAGAAATTTCTCTGTTATTAATAATCTGCCTACTACCACCGTAACCTGTCATACTTTTAATCATATTAAAATCACCTTTTTTCAACAACACATAGCTGTTGCATTGTAAATTATATTCTATCATTTATTAATTTAAAATGCAACCATTTTCCATTCTCAGATTACTCCCTAGCACAAATACAAAAAGAATTAATTGTTGATATTGCGAAAAAAATGTGGTATATTAATTTTTATAATTTGTATTTGGAGGTTGAGATAAACCACAATGAATCATATTGTTGTCAACACAATAACAACTGATGTTAAAGCAGACGATGTTATACAAGACTCTGAAAGTTTTCAGTTTGTATTATATATCACAGCACTTCTGGCATTGTTCTGGCTCGCTATAAATATTGCTGTACCTTGGCTTGTAAGATTTTTAGTTCCTAAAAAGTATTTTAACGAAAACAGATGGCTATTCAAAGAACGAAAATTTGAAAGTTCATTTTATAGAAAAATAAAAGTAACAAAATGGAAAGACAAACTGCCTGATGCAGGAAAACTTATACATTTTCAGCGTGATTCTTTACCATGTGATATAACAGAAGAGTATATTAACCGTTTTATCACTGAATGTTGCATTGCAGAGTTAGGGCATTTAACTGTTGGAATAGTTGGTTTTTCTTCTTTGTTTTTTGTATTTTTTATACCCGGAGATAAAAAGATGGAGCATCTTGGTGTTTTTCTTTTGCTAGCTGTAATGGATATGGCTATACAAATGCTTTTTATAATTATACAACGCTATAATCGTCCCAGATTGATAAAGCTGAGAAAATTATACAGTCATGGCTATAAGACTAAACTAACTAGATAAAATAGAATTAACAATAATAGAAGCTGAAGCAAATGTAAGTACAACAGATGCTTCAGCTTTTATCTTTTTGTAAAAATTTATTCATTTATTCACTTATTCGCTTTTTTCAAGTTCTCCTGTTATAAAAGGCAAAACCTCGTCATTAGAAATATTAAGTACAAACGCAAATTCATCATACAGCAAATGCTCTGCATCTTTCAAAAATTTTTCATCTGCAATATGCAGTTTTTTGCCTGTTTTTTTCTGATTCTGTTTATGGAGATAAAGGGTCTTGATAAGTCTTACAAGCTCAGTACGGTCACCTTTTACAAGAATTTCTCTGTAATGTTCCTTACGTTCATTTTCATCTGCAATCCATATATTTTCTTCGTCAGGCATTGTTTTTATAAGTTCTAGAATTTCTTCTTTTGACAGTATTTTTCTCATCTTACTTAAAAGCTCTTTGTTGTTTTTAGGTACATAAATTTCTGAGTCATCCTTATGCACAGGCTTTAAAACATAATATTCTATATTCTTATCTTTGAATCTTCTCTCCGTAATCTCGGTAATTCTACAAACACCTTCG
>JAXJXA010000365.1:0-1864 GCA_036307745.1 Acutalibacteraceae bacterium
GACTGCCTGCTTATAGAGCTGAACAGATATTTAAATGGCTCCACGAAAAAAGTATTTCTTCCTTTGATGAAATGTTGAATGTTCCTAAAAATATTCGTGTAAATTTGTCTGATTTATATTACATCTCTGTAGCAACTATTGAAAAAAAACAGATTTCTTGTTATGATAACACAATAAAGTATCTTTTCAGACTATATGATGGAGAATATATAGAGTCGGTTTTGATGGATTATCATCACGGGTATACCATCTGTATATCAACACAGGTGGGCTGTAAGATGGGATGTACGTTTTGTGCTACTGGTAAAAGTGGTTTTTCTAGAAATCTTACTCCGTCAGAGATGCTCGCACAGATTCAAACTGCCCAAAAGGATAACAATATAAGAATTTCGAATGTTGTTCTTATGGGTATGGGTGAACCTATGGATAACTTTGATAATGTTATTAAATTCTTTAAGCTGGTATCAAGTGATAAGGGAATTAATATAGGTATGCGTCACCTTACAATTTCTACTTGTGGTGTTGTACCAAAAATTTACGAACTTGCAGATCGCAAGTTGCAAATAACTCTTTCAGTGTCATTACACGCACCGAATGATGAAATACGTAGCCGTACGATGCCTGTAAACCGCAAATATAATATCGAACAACTGATAAAGGCTTGCAGATATTATGCAAAAACAACAGGTAGACGCATTACATTTGAATATGCAATGATAGATGGTGTCAATGATAGTGATAAATGTGCAAGAGAACTTGCACATCTTATTAAGGGAATATTGTGTCATGTAAATCTTATACCTGTAAACAGTGTAGCAGGTGCAGATTACAGAAAGAGTAACCGTAAAAGATTGATTGATTTTTCCAAAATACTTGAAAGCAATGGTATAACTGCTACTGTCAGACGTACCCTTGGTTCAGATATAGACGCTTCCTGCGGACAGCTTAAGCGTAATTATATATCAGAGTAAATATATATTAACATTATTTTAAATTTGAAAATTATAGAAAAGGAGGTATATCGGAATGGAGTTGTATACTCAGACCGACATTGGTCTAGTTCGTTCAAGTAACCAGGATGCTGTTGAAGGCGGAATGTTGTATGACGGCACAGTTATGTGGGCTGTATTGTGCGACGGAATGGGAGGGGCGAACGGTGGCAGTGTTGCCAGTGATATTGCCACAACTGTTGTAAGAGATAATATAGGCTTTTTTGATATTGATGGTAGTGACCACCAATCCGAGAACTTCCTGCGTGAAATTATAAATAAGGCCAATAATAAGGTGTACCGTAAACAACGCAGGGATATTACTCTGCAAGGGATGGGTACCACTATGGAACTTGTTGTTGTAAGAAATAACAGGGCTATGATTGCTCATGTTGGTGACAGCCGAGTTTATCACATCAGCAAGGAAAATATCAGACAGGTTACTGTTGACCACTCTGTTGTTCAGGAAATGGTGGACCGTGGAGAACTTACTCCCCAACAGGCAATGGTTCATCCTGTTAAGAACTACATAACAAGAGCTGTTGGCGTTAACCCTGACGTACAACCAGATTATATAGAATTTCCGTTTGAAGATGACGATATTATTATTGTTTGCTCAGACGGACTTTCAAACTATATACCTAATGATAGCATACTTAGCTATGTAAAGCTGTATAGTGGCACAGCGTTGACTGAGGCACTGGTTGAAACAGCCAAAAAACATGGTGGCGGAGATAACATATCTGTTGCTGTACTGTATGCAAATAATATTCGGGAGTGATATGTATGGATAAGTATGTAGGTAAAAAATTAGACGGCAGATATGAAATACAGGAGCTTATCGGCATTGGTGGAATGGCTACTGTATATAAAGC
>JAXJXA010000366.1:0-5101 GCA_036307745.1 Acutalibacteraceae bacterium
GCATTTATTACAACAGCAGTTTCTTCAGCAGCAGCATTGATTTCGTGGATGATTATTGATACAATTACATCTGGTAAGCCAACTCTTGTAGGATGTTCAACAGGTCTTGTTGTAGGTTTGGTCGCTATTACTCCTGGTGCAGGTTATGTTCCTGTATGGGCAGCTATAATTATCGGTCTGCTTGTAAGCCCGATATGCTACTTTGGTGTTCACCTTGTAAAGAAGATATTTAAGATTGATGATGCTCTTGACGCATTTGGATGTCACGGCATCGGCGGTATCTGGGGTGGTATTGCAACAGGTATATTCACAGTTAAAGAAATTGCTCCTGGAGTTGAATCAGGTGCTCAATGGAACGGACTTATATTTGGAGATTACCACTTATTTGTTGCACAGCTCTTAAGTATAATTGTAACCATTGCATTTGCGATCATTGGTACACTGGTTTGTGTAGGTATAGTTAAGCTGTTTGCGAAAAAACTACGTGTTGATGAAATGGATGAGAGAATTGGTCTTGATATGACACAACACGGCGAGCAGGCTTATCCTTCATTTAATGGACTGGATTAATTATTTTCAGAAAGGTAAGAATATTAATGAAAAAAATTGAAGCAATAGTACGTCCTGAAAAATATGAAGAGGTTAAGGACGCTTTAAATGCCATTGATGTTCATGGTATTACAGTATCTCAAGTTATGGGGTGTGGTCATCAGAAAGGTCACATTGAAAGAGTAAGAGGCGTTGATATTGAAATTACAATGCTAAACAAAATCAAATTTGAAATTGTTGTTTCCACAGATGAATGGGCAGAAAAGACTATTAACGCAATTAAAAATGCAGCTTGCACCGAAACAATGGGCGACGGTAAAATATTTGTTTACGACCTTGAAGAAGTTGTAAGAATAAGAACCGGCGAAAGAGGTGTAAAAGCAATATAAATAAAGCTATCTCTTCTATATTAATTATAACTCTTAATCAAATTTTCCCCTTAAGCCAAAAGGTTTAAGGGGAAAATTTTGCATAAATAATGGGCATTGTTTTGAAATGCCCATTAAAATTTATAATTACATTTTAATATAAAATCAAACCGGATGAACCTTATTTTTCATATCAACAAGTTCGCCGTTTATTCCCTGTTCCTTCTGTCTTCTCTTCTCAAAGAATTTCACAGAAACCTCAGGGAACATAGCATAAGATAATACATCCTCTTCCTGTTCTGTCCACTGCTTGCACTCCTCACGAAGTGTTTCAAGCTCAGGTTTAAGTAAATCAGCAGGACGGCAAGTTACGGGTTTTTCGTTACCTATAATACTCTTTCTGAATTTTGGATCAACAGGAACTGGCGTTGTACCGTATTTACCTGCAACCAAATCTTTAAATTGGTTATTACACATCTTGTAACGCTCTCCGGTAATTACATTGAACACAGCCTGTGTACCAACAATCTGAGATGTTGGTGTTACTAAAGGAGGATAACCTGCGTCTTTTCTAACTCTTGGAACTTCCTCAAGAACTTCTGTGAGCTGATCTTCTTTTCCGGCTTGCTTCAACTGAGAAAGTAGATTTGATAGCATACCACCAGGAACCTCATACATAAGAGCATTTGTATCTGTTGCAAGCATTTTTTGGTCAATTAAGCCATTATCAATATATTTTTTACGGATACCCATAAAGTAATCACGGATTTCGTTAAGCAGCTTCAAATCAAGACCTGTATCATACTCTGTTCCCTTTAATGCTGCAACCATAGATTCTGTTGGTGAGTGTGATGTACCCAAAGCAAGAGGTGACATAGCTGTGTCGATAATATCAACACCATTCTCTATACCTTTTAACAAACACATTTCAGACAAACCTGATGTAGCGTGAGTATGCATCTGAATTGGCAAATCAGTAGCTTTTTTAAGTGCCTTAACAAGACTTACTGTTTTTGCAGGAGTAAGCAAAGCTGCCATATCCTTAATACAGATTGAATCGGCACCTGCGTCTGCAATTCTCTTTGCATATTCTACATAATAATCATCTGTAAATACATCACCTACGGTATAAGAGATTGCAACCTGTGCGTGTGCCCCCTCTTTTCTTGCTGCCTTAATAGCCGTCTGTAAATTTTTAATGTCATTAAGAGCGTCAAAAATTCTGATAATATCAATACCGTTTGCAGCTGAACGCTGTACAAAATATTCAAGAACATCATCAGCATAATGGCGGTAGCCAAGCATATTCTGACCTCTGAAAAGCATCTGTAATTTTGTATTAGGACACTTATCTCTGATAATACGAAGTCTGTCCCAAGGATCCTCATTTAAAAATCTAAGGCAGGAGTCGAATGTTGCTCCACCCCAGCACTCCAGAGAATAAAAACCAACCTTATCGAGTTTCTCAAGGATTGGAAGCATATCGTCTGTTGTCATTCTTGTAGCAAACAAAGACTGATGTGCATCACGAAGTACTGTTTCTGTAATTAGAATTTTCTTCTTATCTGCCATTTTAGTACATTCCTTTCGGTTGGATTTTTATTAGTTTATTGTAAGCAGTGTAGCACCTGAATCAACATTCTGACCCTTTGAAGCAACAATGCTTGCAACTGTACCGTCAACAGGTGCAAAAATCTCGTTTTCCATTTTCATAGCTTCAAGAATAACTACACAATCACCCTTTTTAACTTTCTGTCCTGCTGAAACTTTAATATCAAGAACAACACCAGGCATAGGAGCTGTTACAGGCTCGCCTGTGCCAGTAGTTGGTGCAACAACAGGAGCAGGCTTGGCAACAGGTGCAGGTGTAGCAACTACTGGAGCAGGAGCGGCACCTGCTGAAAGCTCTTCTACCTGTACATCATAGCTTGTACCATTAACTGTAATTCTAAGATTTTTCATATCATTCATCCTCTTTTATGTAATATTTTATATTCGGCTTGTTTCAAAATAAACAGTGCTTTTTAATTTTTTCAAACAAACCCCTAGTTAAATTCATAATCAGTTTATTGTACTGTGCTTTTTAGGCATTGTAGCAACTCTCTTGCCCGCAAGCATTTCAAGAGCTGTATATAACTTAAAGCGAATATCTTCACTTGAGATTACATCATTCACATAACCATCTGCAGCAGCCTTAAGTGCCGTACATTCTTCCTTTTCATACTGTGCAACAACTTTTTCCCTTTCAACTTTAGCAACAGCCATTTTATCTGCCCACATAATAGCAGCACCTGTTATAGGAGCAAGCGGTGAAATTACTGCATTCTCAACAGCAAAGGTAATGTCAGCATTAGCAGCGGCACCTGCAACTGCAATATAAAACGCACCATATGCTTTGCCTGTTATTACAGTAACCTTAACAGTTGTAGCATCTGCATAAGCAGATGTAACCCTAGCTGCTTCAGTAACACTTGAGAAACCTTCACTGTCAGCCAGTGTTACAACAGGAATTGCAAACGCATCACAGAAACGAACAAAAGAAGCTATTTTATCACTAGACTCGGCATCAAGAACTTCGCCTTTTGTTGCTACAAAACCTGCAACTGAACCAGCGATTCTGCCAAGACCAATAACAGCCTGTGTGCCATACTCCTTTTTAAGTTGAACAAACGAATCAGCATCTACAATCTTTGTAATGGGACATTTAGCATCCTGTGCAGGCTCGTCTGCATCCATTATAGGAGAAACACTGAGGTTGTTTGAAGGCAGAAGCATAATAAGCTCCTTTGCTTTTTCTATTGCACTTTCAGTATCCTTAACCGTTATATGGCTTATGCCCTGCTTTGCAACATCATCGGCAGATGAATTTTCACCTGTTACATCAAGAGAAAGTTTTGCTTTTTTTGACATAATTACAAAATCTGCACTTACTGCATTTAATGCACCTGTACCAAGACAATTACCAAGCACAACAGAAATCTGAGGAACAACACCCGACAACTTGCTTACACTGTTAAGAACAGCACCATAAGAACCAAGCATATCAATGCCCTCAGACAGCTTTGCACCTATTGAATCATACATACCGATTACAGGTGTACCTGTTTTCTCTGCAAGGTCATATATCTTCTGCAATTTAGCCGCATGAGCCTTTGACATTGCACCGCCACAGATGTCGCTGATTTGAGCAAAAGCATATACAGGACAGCTATTTACTGTACCATAACCTGCGATAACCTCTGTTGGGTTCTCCCCTGACATTGTATAAGCATCAATCTGAGTAAAGGTACCTTCATCAAAAAGATTTAAAAGATTTTTGTAAGCAGATGATTTTTCAATCTCTGCCTTTATTGTTGACAGATTTTCTGTACTCATCTATGTTCCTCCGTTCGTAACAGGATGCATAAAACATTTTTTATAAGCACCCAAATTAATTTAAAAATTATACGTTTATATTATAAAATATTTATAAAAAAACTACAAGTAAAAATATAAGTTAAAGTGGTTTTTAGATATTATGTGCAATATTTATAGTTTATTTTTGTATTTTTTATACAAAACAGTGCTTAAAAATATTTTTAATAATCAATAGTAATCTACTTCTGTGGTATTTGTTGAAGCCTGTAAACGGTGTACTTCTTCTTTTGTAAGCTCACGCCATGAGCCTGATTTCAAACCACCAAGTTTAACTTGTCCAATAGCTATACGTTTTAATCTTGGAACCTCAAGACCAAGCTGTTCACACATCTTTCTTATTTGTCGATTTCTGCCTTCACGCAGAATAATTTCAAGTACACATCTTCCCTCTTCACGCTGTACAACGTGAATTTCAGCCGGTGCTGTCTTTCTTCCGTCTATAACCATACCACTGCTCATTTCAATCAACTGTTCTTCGGTAATAGCAGGACGCACTGTAACTCTGTATACTTTATAAACGTGCTTTGACGGATGAGTTACTTTGTTTGCAAAAACACCATCATTTGTCATTAACAACAAACCTTCTGAATCTCTATCCAGTCTACCTACGGGATACACTCTTGCTGGAATATCCTTTACAAGCTCTGCTACACACTTTCTGCCCATTTCATCACTCATTGTTGTAACATATCCACGAGGCTTATTAAGCATTATATAATAACGCTTTGTCTTTGTACCTGATGATAGCTTTCTGCCTTTTACAGTTA
>JAXJXA010000367.1:0-11546 GCA_036307745.1 Acutalibacteraceae bacterium
TCATAAACACTTATACCATCAATAACTGAGTCAGTGCGTGCGAAGTAAATATACTCAAATACACATAGTGCTTTTTTTCCTCCGCAATGATCCTTTATAGACCTCACACCATCTTCATCCACTACAACAATTTCGCCCGGTTCAACATCACGTACAAACTCAGCACCACAGGCATCTAATGCACAGGTCTCACTAGCGAAAACATATGTGTTGTTAAGTTTACCCATAACAAGTGGTCTAAAACCATATGGGTCACGAGCAGCAATAAGTTTTCTTGGACTCATAACCAACAGTGAATATGCACCATTAATCTGATACATAGCACGCTTTACTGCTTCTTCAACAGAATGGCTTTTTATTCTCTCTCTTGCTATTACATATGCAATTACTTCCGAGTCTATTGTTGTCTGGAAAATAGCACCACGATGTTCAAGTTCACGTCTTATTTCAACTGCATTTGTAAGGTTACCATTATGTGCAATGGCAATAACACCTTTTTTATAACGCATTACTAAAGGCTGAGAATTTTCTCTTACACTGCCACCTGCTGTTGAATATCTTACGTGAGAAACAGCCATCTGTCCAGGCAAAGAATCCAAAACTTTGTTGTTAAAAACCTCAGAAACCAACCCCATATCCTTATGGTAGTTGATAACACCACAGTCATTTACAGCAATACCACAACTTTCCTGTCCTCTGTGTTGTAACGACAAAAGTCCATTATAACAAGCATAGGAAGGATTAAGGGTGCCGTCACTGTAAATGCCGAATACACCACATTCCTCGTGAAGTCCTTCACTGGGAATATTGTCAAATTTACAAGCCAATATCAAGTCACCTCATGACAAATCAAAATTGGTTTTTAATCATTATTTTAAATACTAAAAAATCAATCAAGACCTATACGCTTCATTACCTCTGCATAAGCCTCTTCTACTCCGCCTAAATCTCTGCGGAAACGGTCTTTGTCCAACTTTTCCTGAGTATTAACATCCCAGAAGCGGCAAGTGTCAGGAGAAATTTCATCAGCAAGGATAATTTCACCCTTATAACGACCGAATTCTAACTTAAAGTCAATCAAATCTATATTAACGCTCTTAAAGAAATCACAAAGAAGTTCGTTAATCTTTAGTGCCATCTGACTGATTGTATCAACCTCTTCTTTTGTAGCTAGTTCAGCTGCAAGAATATGGTACTCATTAACAATAGGATCCCCTAAATCATCATCTTTATAGCAGAATTCAAGAACAGTAGTTTTCATTGGTGTTCCTTCAGGCAGACCAAGTCTTTTAGAAAGACTTCCAGCAGCTTTGTTTCTTACAATAACTTCCAAAGGAACTATCTGAACCTTTTTAACTACTGTGTCACGGTCGCTTAGTTCCTCGACAAAGTGTGTAGGAACTCCCTTTTCTTCAAGCATTTTGCACAGGTAATTAGACATTTTGTTATTAACAACACCTTTACCTACTATTGTGCCTTTTTTTAAACCATTAAAAGCAGTAGCGTCATCTTTATATGATACTATACAATAATCAGGATTTTCAGTAGCGAATACCTTCTTAGCTTTGCCTTCATACAGTTGTTCAGTTTTTTCCATTTTATTGTCCTCCTAAGCATTGTTAAAAATGAATACAAATACAGATTATATTATAACCTAAACTAATATTGTTGGCAATAGTTTAGGAAATTTTTTTAAGATAATTGTTGTATTATGCATTAAAAAGCAAACGATTCTTTCACAGTAAACAGACAAAACAGCCTATCTTATAAAATATTGTGAAAGAATCGCAAATAAATTATTTTAATTCCTTTTTAGCAGTTTGCAGAGCATCGGATATAGTTTTATCCATATCGAAATACTTATACTGACCCAAACGACCACCAAAAATGACATTTTCCTCAGCTATTGCTTTTTCAGCATACTTAGCATAAAGAGTATTATTTTTTTCATCATTTACAGGGTAATATGCTTCTTGCCCTTTGCTCCATTCCATAGGATATTCTTTTGTAATAATAGTTTTTGGTTGTGTACCAAACTCAAAATGCTTATGTTCAATTATTCTCGTATAAGGTACATCTGACTGAGTGTAGTTTACAACTGCATTGCCTTGATAATTCTCACAATCCAACGTTTCTGTTTCAAATCTAAGACTTCTGTATTCCAACTCGCCAAAGCAATAATTAAAATAAGTATCAATTTGACCTGTATAAACTATCTTTTGGGCTATATTCTTATTGTCTTTTATAAACTCAAAAAAATCTGTGTTAAGTTTAATATCACAGCCTTTGGTCATTTTCTCAATAATTTGAGTATATCCGCCATCAGGTATTCCTTGGTATACATCATTAAAATATCTATTATCATATGTATAACGTACAGGAAGTCTTTTTATTATAAACGGAGGCAACTCACTGCAAGGTTTACCCCATTGCTTTTCAGTATAACCTTTTATCAATGTTTCATAAATATCTTTACCTACGAGATAAATAGCCTGTTCTTCAAGATTTGTCGGAGATGTTATACCGCTTTCTTCTATCTGTTGTGCTATTTTCTCCTTAGCCTGCTGTGGTGTTGTAATACCCCACATTTTGCTAAAAGTATTCATATTGAATGGCATATTATAGATTTGTCCCTGATAGAGTGCTACCGGCATATTTATAAAGCCATTGAAATCAGCAAACTGATTTACGAAATCCCATACTTTTTTATCAGTTGTATGAAAAATATGTGCACCATAACGATGTACCTGTATTCCTTCACATTCTTCAGTGTATACATTGCCACCAATATGACTTCTTTTTTCAATAATAAGGCACTTTTTGCCTTTTTGAGTTGCAAGGTATGCAAATGTTGCACCATATAATCCAGAGCCTACTATCAGATAATCGTACATACACAATTTCCTCCAAAAAATCAGCTAATATTTATAAATAAAATAATATTACTTATGTGTTTCGGTTTCAACTTCTACTAAATCTGATTTTTTATTATTTTTTATGAAATAAAACACAGCAGTAATAAGGGCACCTATAATTAATGGTAGATAAAAACTTATACCTCTGGTTACAAGAACAGAGGCAGGCAAAAGTGCACCTATAAAAATCGTACTGAATACCGTCTGATACATAAGCTCTGAGATGCCCTGAGCCCCTGGTAAAGGTAATAAATCAACGGCTATATATACAGATGCCTGCAAAACAGTAACTAAAACAACATCCTTTTCATTAAGTCCCATACCCCTATATATAAAGTATGTTACAAAAAACACACTGCAACGCTGTAATATTGTAACTAAAGTTGTCACAATTATTGGTTTTACATTCTTTATAAAATGGGTTACAGCACTGTTATACTCACGAGAAATATTAGTTAATTTTCTCATTCGTTCAAGAGATGGGCGAAGAATATGTATTCTTACCAAGCCGTGTTCGCACTTATGCAATATTTTCTTAAATGCATTTGGATTAACCATTAAAAACACAAGTGCAATTACCACTATCAAATTCAATGCAAGTCCAAAATAAAAGAGATAAATATAGCTTTGCAAATATTTATTTAAAATTCCGTTAAAAAAGACAGCAATAAAAACACCAATAAGTACCAGAACAAACTTATATAAAGTTGCAACAATAGTAAGAGCAACCGTGGAATCAGAAATCTTGATTTTTTCTTTTGTCATATAGTATAGTTGCATTGGCTGTCCACCAGTAGCAGAAGGTGTTATTCCAGAAAAGAAAAAACCCACAAAAGAATAACCTATACAATTCGGTAATGATGCATTTACTTTCAGTGACCTGAGTAAATGCCAGATCATAAATCCTTCAGCACATACAAAAAATATCGCAGCAGCAATAGCGAAGGATAACCATAAAGGATCCAACGACAATATCGCTGTCCATATATCCTCAATATCATTATCTTTAAAAATAACCCGCAGGGTAACACCTATCAATAAAACAAGTATAACTACCCCTAATAAATTTTTATTAATTTTTTTTAATTTTTTCATAATACACTCAATCCATATTCTTTTGCATAGTAAATATATTTGTACTAAACTTTTCAGACATTAACTCAATATATCTTTCAGCTAAAACCGAAATAGCCCCTTCATACACAACAGGTAAATCTAAATCATAAAAATCTCTTGGTGTTACAAGAGAAAAATGCTTGTTGAAAAGTTTTATTCCGTTTTCTTCAAGTATCTTACTTGTAAAAGATGAACAAGTGAAATGATTTTTCTGATAAAAAGATTTATTAAAAAGCAAAAATGGAAGCCCTAAAATACAATAATGATACTTAAATCTGTTGTCATAACATTGTTGCAACTGACTTTCAATATTTTCTTTTTGCTCACGAGTACACTCAATATATGTAACCCTGTATTTTGCATTAGGGTATTTTCTATAAATTCTGTCAAGTCGTTCCATCTCAAAACCAGAAAAAATAGGTATAGCAGGATGTCGTCTGCCAACACTGTATGCTTTCGTAAGTTCTTCATCAAGAGAAAGAACAACGTGAACATAATTCATCTTTATAACACGCCTTATAATTGTTGCAAATAAACCAGGTGTATCAACAAAAACGATATACAATTTTTCCATTATATTATATCAATCCTTTAAATCCAGGGTTAGTAAATATAAAAATTAATTGAATTTATAGCATAACTTTGCTATTTTATAACCACACATTGTTACTTTTCCACCTAACTTCCCACCTGGTAAATATGTTCCACCACTTAATGTGCGAAATCTCAGGTACCTGTACAACTTTGTATCACTTTGCTTTACTGTATCCCAAAGGTCTTTTCTCTTTGCCATAGCATCAGGTGTATCTATCATAAGAAGGTGAATATCTGAAATTGTCATCATAATAGACAAGTTGCGAATCAGATATTTTCTCAACTTCTTAGGTGCTTTTCTTTCGTGTTCGGTGGTAACTCTGTCAAGAATCATCTTTGTTACCTTCAGTTGCTGATCAATACGTTTCATAAGTACTTTTTCATTAACAGACTGGTCATCTCTGCCAATAAAATAGTGATACAAATCCAAATCAAGATAACATATTGATTTAGCATATGACAATGGTTGATGTGTAAATATGTTATCAACATAGAATGTGTGTTCAGGCAGAACTACACCCGATTCTCTCAAAACATCTGTACGGAACATAGCAGCGTGCATAATAATATACTGTGAAGGTGCAAAATGACCTATTGTATCCCAGTTCAGAATTATATCTTCTTTAAACACATTTCTATAAGCCATCGACTTTGCTACATTTTCAAAAAGATGATCATATACATAATTACAAATCACCAAATCAATTCTAGTATTGGACTCGTCCCATTCTTTCAACTTTTCTAAAAGTTTTTTTAGACTATCTCCATCCAGCCAATCATCGGAATCAACTACCTTAAGATACTGACCATTCGCCAAACTAAGACCTGTATTTACAGCTGAACCATGACCGCCGTTTTCTTTATGCACAACCCTTACTGTATCAGGGTATTTTTCTTTATATCTATCTGCTATTTTTGCTGTTGCGTCTGTTGAACCATCGTTCACAATAATAATTTCAACATCTTTATTATCAGGCATAAGGGTGTCAACACAACGCTCAAGATAATCTTGTGAATTATAGCTTGGTACAACAAATGTAATATACTTCATATAATGCTAGCTCCTAACCTTTTGTATATGCGGTAAGAGTTACAAACATTCAGAAATATCCTTTATAACTCTTTAATCTCATAATTTTTATTATACAAAAAAAAACAATAAAAGTCTAATTAATTACGGATTTTTTTAATTTTTTTCCATTTTGTTTAGAATTACATAAATATTTCACTTAATAGTTATATAAACATTACTATTATTTTTTACAGTTTCTTACTTATTATCATCTCGGCACACTTTATCCCATCCACAGCAGCAGACATTATTCCACCTGCATATCCTGCACCTTCTCCACACGGATATAGTCCGCTGACAGAAATACTTTCCAATTTTTCATTTCGTATAATACGAACAGGAGAGGAACTACGTGTTTCTACCGCAGTAAGTAAAGCATCGCCGTTTGCAAAACCATTGAGACGATTATTCAGTTGTTTGATTCCATCTTTCAACGAATCGGTAATATATTCAGGTAAACATTGGTGAATATCAGCCATAGTAACCCCTGCAGTGTAGCTTGGTATTACAGAGCCGAAAGATGTGGTTTTTCTTTTTATCATAAAATCTGCAACACGCTGTACAGGAGCCTTATAGTCTCCACCTCCCAGTTGAAACGCTTTTTCTTCAAGCCTTCTTTGCAAAGTAACACCAGCCAATACATCTTCATTGCCAAAATCATCAGGATTTATTCCCACTAATAAGGCACTGTTGGCGTTAATCTCTGCTCTGGCAAATTTACTCATACCATTTGTAACAAGTCGATTATGTTCACTTGCAGCAGCAACAACAGTTCCTCCGGGACACATACAAAAGGTATAAACTCCCCTACCATTGTTAAGGTGAACTGCAAGTTTATAGTCAGCCGCACCCAAATTGCCCTTTCCTGCAAAATTACCATATTGCGACTTATTTATTTCACATTGTAGATGTTCAATTCTTGCACCAACTGAAAAAGGCTTTTGTTCCATAGGAATTCCTAATATCTTAAGTTTTTCAAATGTATCTCTAGCACTGTGCCCTAATGCAAGTACAAGATTATTGCAATCTATTTTTTCTTCTCTATTTCTAGTATTAACAACAATACCTTTCACTTCATTATTTTTTATAATAATATCGGTAAGTGTAGTTTCAAACATTACTTTACCACCAAGGCTTATAATCTCATTACGTATATTTTTTACAGCAACAGGGAGATTATCTGTACCTATATGAGGCTTTGCATTATACATAATTTCTTTAGGTGCACCATGCTTTACAAATTCTGACAGCACCTTTTTACCTCTGCTGTCTTTTGTACCTGTATTTAATTTACCATCTGAAAAAGTACCTGCCCCACCTTCACCAAATTGTACATTTGAGTTTGTATTAAGTACACCGGTACTCCAAAAAATTTCAACATCCTTTTGCCTTTCCTCTACAGACTTTCCACGTTCTATTATAATGGGACACATACCGCTTTGAGCAAGTATAAGTCCACAAAACAATCCCGCAGGTCCTGCACCGACTATAACAGGCGATATACCTGTATTAGTAATTTTTCTTATAGGGTATTGATATGGAGTTACTAATGTAATATTAAGTTTTTTGTTCTTTTTTATAATATCGTTTTCATTTGCAATTTTTTGATTTAATATTATGTTAATGGAAGCATTATAACAAACATTCTGTTTTTTTCGTGCATCAACCGATAAACGTGCAAATTCAAAGCTGATAATTGCCTTTTTAGGAACACCCAGCTTGTCCGCAATAGTTGACAAAACCAGTTTATCATCAAAATTCACAGGTAAATTCAAATTACCTAGTTTAATCATTTTTATCACCCATTTTTTTGGAAATGTTGTTTGCAGCAATTATACCACTACACCATGCCCAATGTAAATTATAACCACCGCATACCCCGTCAAGGTCTGCAAGTTCGCCTGTAATATAAAGATTACGGTTCTTTTTACTCTCCATTGAACTGAAATCCATTTCATATGCATATGCACCACCTGCTGTAACCTGAGCATTTTCAAAGTCACTTTGTGTTGATGGGGTAAATTCCCAGTTTTTCAAGATTAGTGCAAGCTTGTTAATTTCTTTTTTTGTTAATGTAGCTATCTTTCTGCTAAAATTATTTATACCACATTTTTTTAAAATAACTATTCCTGCTTTTTTATGAAGTAAGCCATCAAAAAAGTTTTCTATGGGATAATTTCCTATAAGACTCATACGTTCTGTAATTAGTTTTCTGCACTCTTCTTTTGAATAATCAGGCATTATATCAAGTATAATTTTTAAATTTTTTGTTTTTACACCTTTTACAGTACCGCAGATGAAAAATTCATTTACAAAACGTGATAACTGAAAAATACATATACCACTTAAAGCTCCATTTGCAAACTGAATCTCTCCCTTTTGAGTATCTATTACTTTCCCATCAACAACAAGCGAGGCATTCCCTCTTATCCTGAGTCCTTTCAGAGAATTTAAAGATTTATCTATACATTTAACCATAGTAAGTGAAGGAACAAGAGGTGAAACTTTTATATCCATTTGTTTCAGCAGTAAATATCCTGCACCGTCAGTGCTCAGTTTAGGACTTGCTTTACCTCCACAAGCCAGTACAACAAACTTTGCAAAAATTTTTAAGTTATTATCACAAATAAGAATATATCCTTTTTTATTTTTCTCAATACTATTAACAGTTGTTTCGCACATTTCAATTATACCCTTAGAAGATATATAATTTCTTATTGAGTCAAGCACAGATGATACATTATTACTTATAGGATATATTCTACCTTCTGTGTCACTGCTTGTGATTAGTCCTATTTCTTTAAAATATGTGGTTATATATTCGCAATCATATCTTTTAAAAATATCTAATGCATTATTCTTAGCTGTACCGTGATAAGAACTGTTGTAGATATTTTCATTAGAAAGATTACATCTGCCATTCCCTGTTGCCATAAGTTTTCTGCCTGTACGCTTATGGTGTTCAAGAATAACAGTTTTGCATTTTATTCCATTTTTTGCAAGAGCAACAGCTGTCATAAGACCTGAAGCACCACCACCAACTATGACAACATCATATTTTAAAAATTCCATATTTTCACCCAAAAATCAAGGGCAGCATTCGCTACACTGTGCTGCCCTGTATTAATTATTTTAATATTCAAAACAATACTGTAATCAATAATAATTTGCCTTAAGGAGCAAATATTACATTAATTCCGTTAGCTACAAGAAGTGATCCTGTACCCATTATAATTCCTGCGATAACTACACCACACATTACAGCAACAACACTCTTTTTAAATCCCATATCTAGTAAACTCGCTGCAAGCGTACCCGTCCACGCACCTGTACCTGGAAGAGGAATACCTACAAACAGCATAAGAGCAACAAATAAACCTTTACCTGCTTTTTCTTGTAATTTTTTACCACCTTTTTCACCTTTAACCAAGCAGAATTTAAAGAACTTTCCAATAAACTTTTTATCACTACCCCATACAAGAACCTTTCTTGCAAACAGATAAATTATTGGAACAGGAAGCATATTACCTATAATGCAGATAATGTATGCAGCAACTAAGTTCAAATCATTAGCTACTGCAACAGGAATTGCTCCTCTCAGCTCAATAACGGGAACCATTGAAATAAAAAATACTATTAAATACCACATAATATCTCCTTAAAAGTTATTTATTAAGAATTCCTGCTAAGTATAACAGAAATACCTTTTTAATGCAATATAAAAGTTGACACAAAAGAGGATAAATTTACCACACTTTATATTTATTTATATATATAATTATAAATCTCCTGCCTTTTCCATTGACAATACTTTTAAATAAGGTAAAATATACCGAAGGAGTGTGATTTTATGAAAAAATCTTCATTATCTGTACTTAATATTGTAATGTTTACAATTACGACTTTTTTTATTGCTTTTGCTTTTATACATTCTTCTATGCCTGCCGATATATCTGGAGAAGAAAGCGAAAATGTTCTGCAATTTTTGCAGAATATACTTAATTCATTGGGTATGGATACAGAACTTACAAGTTACATTGTAAGAAAAGCAGCACACTTTACTGAATATGCAGCTATTGGTGGAGCACTTGTTGGATGTGCTTATTCCTTCAATAAAGCTAAACCCTATATATACAGTATTAACATATTATTTGTGGGACTGTTAACTGCGGTTATAGATGAAACTATACAACTGAACGTTGCAGGCCGTTCGGGGCAAATTTCTGATGTGATTCTGGATTTCGTAGGTTGTATAACAGGTGCAGTTATTGTAATGACTGTAATAAAATTGGTTCAGATTATTATTAATCATAAAAAAATCATATCGAATTAATATTACTTAAATTGAAAGGAATGGGATTTGATGGAAAATTTAAAAGAAAACAAAATGGGAAACACACCTATATTCAAACTGATTATGAATATGTCATTGCCGGCAATGTTCTCAATGATAGTACAGGCTTTGTACAATATTGTAGACAGTATTTTTGTTTCGCAATACAGTATGGATGGTCTTACAGCTGTATCACTGGCATATCCACTTCAGATGTTGATTATATCCGTAGGTGTTGGTACAGGTGTTGGAATCAATTCACTTGTATCAAGAAAGTTGGGAGAGAAAAAACAAGACGATGCTAATAGTGCTGCAACTCACGGAATCTTGCTGGCTGTAATAAACTGGACTATATTTTTAATTTTAGGACTAACTATTGTAAAGCCTTTTATAAATGCTTTTACGGACAACAGCGAAGTTGCACAGATGGGAATTGACTACCTTTCTGTTGTAATGATTTATTCCTTTGGTATGTTTATAGAAGTTGTTATTGAAAAAACTTTGCAAGCTACCGGTAATATGATTTTCCCTATGCTGTTTATGCTTACAGGTGCCGTTATTAATATTATTCTAGATCCTGTATTTATATTCACACTGAATATGGGCGTAAAAGGAGCTGCAATAGCAACTGTTATTGGACAAATTGTTTCTATGATTTTTGCTTTATTTGTTCTCTTTTTCAAAAAACACGCTATACATATTACTTTCAAAAACTTCAGATTTTCTTTTGCCACTATAAAAAATATATATTCAGTAGGAATTCCTGCCATTATTATGCAGTCCATTACTTCGGTAATGCTTGTACTCGTTAACGGAATTCTTACAAAATTCCCTAACTCATCTGTTGCTATATCAGTGCTTAATATTTATTTTAAGTTGCAGTCATTTATATTTATGCCTTGTTTTGGTTTAAATCAGGGTATGTTGCCTATTATGGGCTATAACTACGGTGCAAGAAATAAAAAGAGATTAATTACTGCATTAAAATACGGCTGTTGTATAGCTGCTATAATTATGGCTGTCGGAACAGTTATTTTCTTAACTATTCCTGATGTTCTGTTGGGAATGTTCAATGCTGACGCTGAAATGATGGAAATAGGACGTGTTGCACTGAGAATTATATGCTTGTGCTTTATGCCTGCGGCTATTGGTATTATTTTTACATCATTCTTCCAAGCTACCGGACACGGTTTGAGAAGTATGTTCATATCTCTGCTAAGACAGTTAATTGTGCTTGTTCCTGCTGCAAATTTGCTTTCAAAAATCAGCCTTAATGCCGTATGGTTTGCTTTCCCTATAGCTGAGGGAGTCGCTTTGATTTTAGCAGTTACTTTATTTATTAATTTGTATAAAAAACAAATCCAATATCTTGAGCAACCTGACAAAGTTAAATTTTGATAAAATATATTTATTAAAAAGCACCATATTTCTGAAATTTAACAGAAATATGGTGCTTTTGCATCTTTTCAAGTTAGCTCATACTAAACACCGTTTAAAATCGGTAAAAGATTTTCGA
>JAXJXA010000368.1:0-6574 GCA_036307745.1 Acutalibacteraceae bacterium
GCTCTGGCCTTCAAGAGTTAGCTTTCCGTTTTCAACCTTTGCATTACCAATCTGATAAACTGTTTCTTTTGCATCAAAAGCAAAGTCAACTGTTTCTGTGTTGGCACTTGGGTTAACACCTACTACAAAGTTGCCTCTTTTATAAACAAATGGATACTTATTGCGTTTTGCATACAATACCTCAAAATCTCCATCAGGGCCTAAATCCTCATTATTTTCTCGACGGATTTTTATAATATCCTTAACTGTGTAGAAAATCGAATCAGGGTTAGCCTGCTGATTTTCAACAGTAGGTGCGTTTTCACATTTATCAACAGGAAGATATAATTTATCTTCGTCAGCTGTTGAAAATCCCAGATTTTTACCGTTTGTCCACTGCATTGGTGTACGGGAACCTGTTCTGCTAAAGCCACCCTCTTTACTGGTAAGCTCACCCTGATAACGCATACCGATTTCGTCACCATAATAAAGGAATGGAACACCTGGCATTGTGAATATAGTACAAAAAGCCAGTTTGCGTGCTGTTTCGTCCAGAGTTTTGCTCATACGAGCATTGTCATGGTTACAAGTAAACATACTGATATAACCACAATCTTTTGTAGCCTTAAGATTAGGCACATATTCCTCTGTAAATACAGTAACATCACCCTTTCCGTTTTTACTAAAGAAACTTCTGTCCTCGCCATCAACTTCATATCTGAAAAGAGTGCTGTAACCATTTCCACGGTGGTCAAGATAGAAGTCCATATGGAAACCGCCCTTGAACAGTGAGCGTACAGGATGACACCATTCTGAAACCATAGCAGCCTCTGGATACTCATTATCCAACATTTCACGGATACCACGCCATATGCGTGCTGTTGCTACCTTTTCATCATCGTTTTTAACAAGAGAGTCAGCCATATCTACTCTGAAACCGTCACAGCCTTTGTCAAGCCAAAAACGCATAACGTCTTTAATCGCCTCAATAGTAGCCAGACAATCGGGGTGATCGCAGGGCAACTGCCACTCTGGGTGGGTAATTTCATGGAAACCGTAATTAAGTGCAGGTTGAGAACAAAAATAGTTAACCATATAGTTAGCATCTCTGTCAGTAAGTCCTACCATCATTCGATATTTTGGTGGTGCATCCCAAACAGATTTTGTCCAGATGTATCTGTTTGTATATTCATTTTCAACAGGCTTTTTACTCTCTGTAAACCAAGGGTTTGTATCTGAAGTATGTCCTGGCACCAAATCCAATAAAATTTTTATACCCTTTTCGTGAGCAACTTTAAACAGATTTTCCAAATCCTCATTTGTACCATAACGAGGTGCAACCTTTTTATAATCACGGACATCATAACCTGCGTCCATAAAAGGTGAATCATAGCAAGGATTCATCCATATTGCATTACATCCCAGACTTTTAATATAGTCCAGCTTTTCTATAATACCATTAATATCACCAATACCATCACCATTGCTGTCGTAGAATGACTGTGGGTATACCTGATAAAATACTGCGTCCTTTAACCATTGTGGCATAATAAAAACCTCCGTTTACAAATAAATAAATTACGTCAAACGTAATTATATACCAATACTTTACACAAAAAACTATCAGAATTCAAGTAGTTTTAAAGCATTTTTATAAAATATTTTGATTTTCATTTCATTAGAAAAACCAAATTCATTAATTCTTCGCACGGCATCTGTTCGATCTGTCCAAGGGGAATCTGTACCAAATAAAATATGCTCAGGATTTATTGTATAATATATTTTTCTCAGCTTGTCCTCGTTCATATATCCCAAAGAATAACTGGTATCAATGTACACCTCATCTTTATCTACAAGATATTTCAGCACATCATCACTATATAAATATCCTCCCGAATGTGCCATTACAATTTTACCGCCCTTTAATACAGGTAAAATATCATAAAGCATTTTCGGGGTACTATGATGATGCTGTTGGTGTGCTAAATCCACACCTGCGTGAATAGTAATAATTAAACCCAATTTTACGGCATACTCAAGCATATCTGCCATTTTAGGATGATTAAGCTCCAAGCCCATAAAATCAGGGTGAACTTTAATTCCTTTCAGCTTATATTCATTCTTTATTTTTCGAAGTTCTTGCTTATAGTTTTCATATAAAGGATGAACGCTTCCAAAGGAAATTATACCTCCAATTTTATTATTTTCATATGCCACCATATTTATTGTTGGAGTATTCTGAGGCCTTACCGCAATGGGTTGAACAACACTTATATCTATGTTTGCAGAATAAGCACTCTGTAAAAGCCCGGTTATTGTACCATTTGTAAAAGCCTTTGAATTTCCTGACTTTTCCAGAGAAGTTATTGCATACTGAGCTAAAACATCCGGAAAACAGTGTGTATGAAAATCTATTATCATTTTTAACATCTCCATTACCATTTTTAATTAAATTATAACATAAAATTTTTTCCAACCAAAAATTTCAGATTGCACACAGTATGTACCACTAATATTATATAAGTATACCATAAATTAAGAAAGGACAGGTAACAGCTTTATGAATATAGAACTTCTTGATGAAAAGAGGGTATTGATAGATTTATGTGTTGAAGATATGCAGATGTTATCACTAGAATATAAGGCACTCAGTATGCAGTCACCAAACAACCGAAAAGTCATAAAAAATCTTGTCCAGATAGCAAAGATAAAAACAGGTTTCCACACAGATGAAGGTTCTGTTGTATTTGTTGAGGCTATGCCCTATGACGGTGGATGTTTTATACTGATAACTCTTAAAGAAAATGAAATAAAAGGAAGAAGATTCAGAATTCTTAAAAAACCTTATAAAAAAATATTTCGTTTTGACAGTTGTGAAAATATGTTGTGTGCAGTAGAAAAACTTTACTTCAATAATTTTAAGAATTATAAAAGTATACTGATATTTTATAAGAATAGCTACTATCTGTTAATTTCCTCTAAAAACAACGTAAAATCCGCAATAAACATCATAGCAAGTGAATTTTCAGATTACAACTCCTCAAATATAATATACATTACACATATCACAGAACATGGTAAATTATTATCTGAAAATAACGCTATTGAAACAATAGGCAAGGCTATGAGCAGATAATCTCTGTTCATAACCTTGTTCTTGTTGTACCCTATGTGTCATTGATTTTCTCATATAAAAAAGACTATAAAAACAGATTGAACTCTACGCACTGTTTTTATAGTCTTTTTTGTTTATGTAGATTATTTACTCAATTCTTTCAAATTCTCAATAGCTTCTTTTGCATCTTTCGCTTTGAAAACACCTGTACCAGAAACACAAATATCTATTCCTGCTTTTGCACATTGTGCAATGGTTTTTTCATTAATTCCACCATCAGCTTCAATAAGAATTTCGACACCCTGTTTTTCAGCCTCTTTTCTTATTTCTTCCGCCTTTGGCATCATATCAGCCATAAATGATTGTCCACCAAAGCCTGGCTCTACTGTCATAATAAGAACCATATAAATATCCTTCAAATAAGGAAACACCTCACTTGCAGGGGTGTTGGGCTTTATTACAAGACCAGCTTTAATACCTGAATTATTAATTTTATCAATAGTTGCTTTAATGTCTGATTTTGCTTCAACGTGGAATGTTATTATGTCTGCTCCTGCATTAACAAAATCGTCTACGTAATCTAGAGGATTATCTATCATAAGATGTACATCAAACGGTACCTTTGTCAAATTCCTGACAGCTTTTATTACAGGGGCACCAAAGGTTATATTGGGAACAAACGCACCGTCCATAACATCAAGATGCATATAGTCTGCTCCTGCCTTGTCCATTCTGACAATTTCTTCACCCATTTTTGAAAAATCACAAGATAATAGTGATGGTGCTATTTTCATTTTAATCTTCCTTTCCTTTATCATCTGCTATGGCTTTTGAATTAACGGCACAATAACTGCCGCTACTGCCCAGAATATCATAAAACAGAGCAACTCAAAAGCACCCATTCCCTGTTCTCCTGACAAAAGTGCAACAACCGTTGTAAACAATATTCCAAGCACAAGTCCAATAACTTGGATAACCACCGCCAAGGTGATATTACTTTTAATTTTTATACAACCTGATACCGCCCTTGCAAGAGAATAGAATTTTCCTCTTGTGCCTATATAACAACGGGCACGTCTGCTTCGCTCGTTAATAGCTTCTTTGCAAATTTTTCCTAAAGAATTAGGCAATATTTTAACAGAACCATTATGTATTCCATAATCGCTTGCAATACGCTTTGAAGTAAGATTCGGGTCTGCTGTACGCACAATTATAGAAACTCCATTTTCTTCCAGCCTTTTTATCTCTTTCTTTATCTTATCATCAGGAGAATACGAAGTTACAATCATAGCTACTAGCTGACCTGCATTTGCAAGATAGGTGATATTTCTCTGTTCCTCAATAAAGGGTCTTTCATCTTCATATGAGGGCATTTCAATACCGTATTTTTGCATAAGCTGTCGTCCGCCTATCAAAACACGTTCTCCACCAATCCAACCCACAATACCTTTATTTTCTTCAAATTTCACACTATCAACATAGGGCAGATTTTCGTCCTTTTTGTCTATAACCTCAGAGAATACATATGTAAGTGATGTATTTGCTACCTTTAATACAGCTGCTGCATTAAGCATACAGGATTCCAGTATAGGTGACGGTACATATGGCTTCAGACTTACCAATTTAACGGTGGAACGTGGGTACAATTCCTTACTGTCAACCATAATTGCCGCTGTATCAACAAACTGAGTTACAGCAGGATAACCTACAATCATAGCGTCACTTCTCAAAGCCTTTTTACATAATTGTTTCATCGGTATATTTACAGCCATAAGACAAGCAACAGGAACACTCAGACAAGCCACCATTGCAAATGCAGAAAATGCACCTGTTATACTTCTGAACATTATTCCGTGTATAATAGCTACCACTACCGAACAAACTAAACCTAAAAGAGAAAATTTAGATGCCATATTTTCACTTGGATCCTGTGCATAAGATAGTTTCAGAAAATTTTTATAAAAATTGGTTTTTCTTTGATATGCAATTATGGGGTCTGCGGCATTTGTGCCACGCACCATCTTTTCTGCGTTCTTCTTATCATTCAGTATTGTTGCAGCATATTTACGTCTGTCCTGAGCAACAAATCTGAAATTATCTTTTATTCTCAGCATCATAATCATTTTGCCTAGCGAATTTAGTAATAATGCAAACAGTACCAAAATCACATACAAGCTCTGTGAACCGTGATAAAAAGAATCACAATCAAAAAAAGATACTATACACTGTACCACCGTTGCCACCGTTGCTACAGCCACAGCAGTATCTGAATTCCCTTTAAAACCTAATAAAGGTACAAATCCGTTTTTAATGGTTACAGCTGATATACCCACACCAACAGATAATAAAACAAGGCTTGTAACACAATAAACCATATCTATATTTGGAATTATCCCGTCAAGTGCTCCCGGAAAGAATCTTTGTAAAATTGTAACTGCTAAATCAAGAACAAATACTATTGCTACAATTAGCGTGCGGAAAAACAGCTTTCTTATGTTCATATTGATTTCTACCATAACAGCTCTTGCATCCTGTGGTGTTTCATAGTCCTCAATTTTTTGAACTTCTTCCTCACCAACAGTAGCAAATGCTCCGTAGTCCATAGCTGTGCTGTAATCGCTAAAAAGTCTTTCTTTTACAGTTCTTTTCTTTTTTTCTGCTTTTTCAGCCTTTTTCAGCCGTTTCTTCTCTTCTTTAGCCTTTTTCTTTTCAAGTCTTTTCTTTTCTTTCTCGTCAACAAAAAGTTCAACTGTTTCCAGATTTTCAGCCTTTTCTTCCTTTTCTTCCGCTTCAATCTCAATAACAGAGTAATCTTTTTCTTCAAGAATATTCTGATCAATATCAGATTTTTTACTTTCCTCTTCCTTATCTGTACTCACATCAAAGGCGGTCGTTGCTTGAGTAATAATTTCATCATCAAGCACCTCTGCTTGTTTTTTAGCCTGCTCTGCCTTTTTTGCCTCAAGCACCTCAGGTTCGAGATATGCCTCATATGCATCCATCAATATAGGTGACAACTTGCCTATTTCAATATTAAATGATGTTGGTGCAGTTTCAATGGTATACATAGGCTCAATATTGCCTTCAATAAATATGTTACCATTAACCTTTTGCACCGCCACAAAACTCATATCAATATCTTCAATAGGAGGCTGTGCCTTTATCTCACCTTTAACTGATAAAAAATCATCTGATAAATCTCTATATATATTTTCTTTTGCTTCTGTTACACCTACAATAGCAGAATCAGTTTTCTCTGAATTTTTCTTTCCATATGTATCTGAATGCTTTTTGTGTGATTTATCAATCTGAGGACTTGAAATTTCATCATCACTCATAAACTCATCAGGCTTAGCATTCAATGCTTGTCCTATTTTAAAAATAGACTTAAATAATGATTTTTTCTTCCTTGGCTTTCTCTCGGAATCACGCTGTAACCTCTCCGAGGAATATATTATTTCAGGCTCTTCATCTACATTA
>JAXJXA010000369.1:0-2668 GCA_036307745.1 Acutalibacteraceae bacterium
GGGGCAAAATAGACAGTGCTTTTGATTTTCAAACAGCCCATAGTAATGCTCATATCTCTTTTCGTTTTGCTAATGTTAAATGCTTGAACTTTTCTTCTGTTTTACTGTTTGATTTCATTTTACAATAAACTACAGAAAAATACTGTCTGATTATATAATTTTATACTGGATTTTGCAGTTGCGTTATGGTATAATTTCTCTTAGTCTAAAATCATTTTCATATTTTGATTTTGAAAGGTGAGTTTTAATTATGTACAAAATCGTAAGAAAAGAAGTGCTTAATCCCACCGTTACATTGATGGAGATTGACGCACCTTTGATTGCCAAAAAGGCAGAACCCGGTCAGTTTATTATTTTGCGTGTTGATGAGGATGGCGAACGTATTCCTCTTACAGTAGCTGACTTTGACAGAGAAAAGGGTACTGTTACAATTATTTTCCAGATTGTTGGTGCTACAACAGAAAAGTTGAATCATAAAGAGCAGGGCGATTGCATTGCTGACTTTGTTGGTCCTTTGGGTGTGGCTTCTCATACAGAGGGTCTAAAAAAGGTTGCAGTAGTTGGCGGTGGTGTTGGCTGTGCTATTGCATATCCTATTGCTAAAAAATTACACAACCAGGGCTGTGAAGTACACAGTATTGTTGGATTTAGAAATAAAGACCTCGTTATTCTTGAAAACGAATTTAACGCTGTAAGCGATGTTATGAAAATTATGACAGATGACGGAAGTCACGGAGAAAAGGGTCTTGTAACAGATGCTTTGAAGGCTCTTATTGAAAGTGGCGAGAAGTATGATGAAGTTATTACAATAGGTCCGCTTATTATGATGAAGTTTGTATGTAAGCTTACAAAGGAATATGACATTAAAACTATTGTTAGTATGAATCCTATTATGATAGACGGCACAGGTATGTGCGGTGGTTGCAGACTTACAGTTGGCGGAGAAACAAAATTTGCTTGTGTTGATGGCCCTGATTTTGACGGTCATCTGGTAGATTTTGACGAAGCTATGGAGCGTGGTACAATGTACAAGGAATTTGAGCGTCACGCTCACGAAGAAACCTGCAATCTGTTTAAAAAGGAGGTAAAGTAAGATGCCTAATATGTCTTTAAAGAAAAATCCTATGCCCTCACAGGAGCCTGATGTAAGAAATAAAAACTTCCTGGAGGTTGCACTTGGTTATACAGAAGAAATGGCTCTGGACGAGGCACAGCGTTGTCTTAATTGTAAGCATAAACCTTGTGTAAACGGCTGTCCTGTACATATTGATATTCCTGCTTTTATCCACGAGGTTGGTCAGGGCAATTTTGACGAAGCATATGACATTATCTCAAAGTCAAGTTCATTGCCTGCTGTCTGTGGACGTGTATGTCCACAGGAATCTCAGTGTGAGAAGAACTGTGTGCGTGGTATTAAGGGTGAGGCTGTTGGTATTGGCAGACTGGAGCGTTTTGTTGCTGACAGACACAACAGCAAGGAGAATGTTGCTGTTGAAAAGCCACAGTCAAACGGACACAAGGTTGCAGTTATAGGTTCAGGCCCTTCAGGTTTGACTTGTGCAGGCGATCTTGCTAAAAAGGGCTACGAAGTTACTGTATTTGAGGCACTTCACCTTGCAGGCGGTGTGCTTGTTTATGGTATTCCTGAGTTCAGACTTCCAAAAGCTATTGTACAGAAAGAAATTGATACTCTTAAGGCTCTGGGAGTTAAGGTAGAAACAAATATGGTTATCGGTAAGATTTTGTCTATTGACGAGCTTATGGACGAGTATGGCTTTGAGTCGGTATATATTGGTTCAGGTGCAGGCTTGCCACGCTTTATGAATATCCCTGGTGAGAACCTTAAGGGTGTTTATTCTGCAAATGAATTCCTGACAAGAGTAAATCTGATGAAAGCTTACAAAGATAACAGCACTACACCTATTGCAAACTCTAAGAAGGTTGCAGTTGTTGGTGGTGGTAACGTAGCAATGGACGCTGCAAGATGTGCAAAGCGTCTTGGTGCTGAAGAAGTATATATTGTTTACAGACGTAGTGAAGAAGAGCTTCCTGCAAGAGCAGAAGAGGTTGAGCACGCTAAGGAAGAAGGCATTATCTTTAAGCTACTTACAAACCCTGTTGAAATCCTACCAAATGATGAAAACAAGGTTGGTGCTATGAAGTGTGTAGAGATGGAACTTGGCGAACCTGATGCTTCCGGCAGAAGACGTCCTGTTGTTAAGGAGAACTCAGAGTTTGAGCTTGAGGTTGACTGCGTTATTATGTCAATCGGTACATCTCCTAATCCACTTATCAAGTCAACAACAGAGGGTCTTGATACTCAGAAGTGGGGCGGAATTATCGCTGACGAAAATGGTCTTACATCTCGTGAGGGTGTTTATGCAGGTGGTGACGCTGTAACAGGTGCTGCAACAGTTATCCTTGCAATGGGTGCAGGTAAAACAGCTGCAGCAGCTATTGATGAATATATTCAGAATAAAAGTAAGTAATTTTAAGTTTTTCAAAGAAAATCTTTAAGTGGCATTAGGCATTATATGTAAATTATAGCACGGAAGATATTATATATATAAAAACTCTCGAAAATAGGCTTTAAAAGCTGTTTTTCGAGAGTTTTGTTATTTTATAGGATTGTTATTGGTGTATTAGGGCTTGTTTGAAAATAGAAAAA
>JAXJXA010000370.1:0-2054 GCA_036307745.1 Acutalibacteraceae bacterium
AAACGAGTGATTTCAAGGCAAAAACCGCAGAAATACTGACGTATTTCGAGGATTTTTATCACAGAAAAGCACCTCTTTGGGGCAAAATAGACAGTGCTTTTAATTTTTCAAACAGACCCTAATGTGGTAGACTGTGTTTATAATGTTTATTTTAAAATCATTAAAATAAAATCTTCTATATTATAAAATCTTATGGTATAATCATTTGTAAAGATATGCTTTAAATTTATTTTCAGAATATTTATGAACACAATAATTACAAACGGAGGAATAGAAAATGATTAAACATATTGTTTGCTTTAAGCTAGAAGATAACAGTGAGGAAATGTGTAATAAAACAGCAGAAATTTTGCGTTCTATGCAGGGCAATGTGCCAATGCTGAGAGGTATTGAAGTAGGTGTGGATTTTCTTCATTCTGCACGTTCGTATGACATTATTCTTACAGTTACCCTTGATGATGAAAAAGCTCTTGAAGATTATCAGAAAGACCCCTATCACTGTGATGTAGTAAAAAAGCATATGCACAGTGTTACTCAGACAAGTGTAGCTGTGGATTATGTGCTTGAATAAAGTTGAGTACAAAGTGTTTTTGTCAAGTGAACAGACAAAAGCAAAAATATTCAGAAAAGAGAGGGCTATTGCATTGCAAAAGTCCTTTTTTATTATAATGAAAAGAGTTTTAGCTTTATTTTGGAAGATTTTTTGGTACTTTGTTTTTTCGGCAAAAAATAATTATTTTTGTAGAAAAGTAGTGATTTTTAAATGACAATGTGTTATACTTAGAAAGTATAACAGAGACATATGCTTATTTCTGTTTATTTAATGTGTAATGTATGAAATAATGGTTTTTGATGTTTTATTTTTCGTGCATTATAACTTTAATAACCGATAGGTTATGTCGGTTTGCACAAATTGTTTTTTGTGTTGTAATTTTTTGATGTTGCTAAAAAATGTCAAAAAATTGGAGGCTGTGCTTTTTATTATGTTAAGGAATTAACAAAGAAAAAAGTGATGAAAATTAAGCAAAGATGTTTTAAACATCTTTATTATAGGAAAAGAGGGACAAATAATGAATAAAATTACTATTATCGGAACCGGAAGCGTAGGTTCTACCATTGCTTATACAATGACTGTTGCCGGTATCGCTTCAGAAATTGTAATGATTGACATTAATGGTGAAAAAGCAATAGGTGAAGCACTTGATATTCGTCAGGGTACACCATTCTGCCACTCCTGTAATATATACGCAGGAAGCTATGCAGATGCTGTAGGGTCAGATATTGTTGTTCTTACATCAGGTGTTGCAAGAAAGCCTGGGCAGTCACGTCTGGATCTTGCACAGACTAATGTAAATATTACTAAGGCTATTATTCCAGAAATTACACGTTATGCACCAGATGCAACATATGTAATTGTAAGTAACCCTGTTGATATTCTCACATATACTTTCTGTAAATGTTCAGGACTTCCTGAGGAGAGAATTATCGGTTCAGGTACAATTCTTGATACAGCACGTTTGCGTGCAAGATTATCTGAGTACTATTCTGTAAATCAGCAGAATGTTCACGCTTATGTTCTGGGTGAACACGGTGACTCTTCTTTCGTTCCTTGGTCAGTGGCTAATATATCAAATATACCTGTTGAAAATTATCGTGATTCTATTCTTCATCTTGATGGTGATTATCCTGAAATCAACCGTGCAGAAATTGAAGAGTATGTACGTAAATCAGGTGCACACGTTATTCAGCGTAAGGGTGCAACATTCTATGCGGTAGCTGTTTCTGTATGTCATGTTTGTAAGTGCCTGCTAAGTGGTATTGATACTACTATGACAGTTTCTACTATGCTACACGGTGAATACGGTATTGATGATGTTTGTCTGAGCCTGCTTAATATTGTTGGTAGCAAAGGTGCTCACAGCAAACTTCTTTTACCATTGAATGATCAGGAACTGGCTTCATTGCAGAAGAGTGCAGAAAGTCTAAAATCTGTTATCAATAGTTTGTCATTTTAAGATTTAAGATATAGACAATATGAAAGGAAGATTCAGTAA
>JAXJXA010000371.1:0-4132 GCA_036307745.1 Acutalibacteraceae bacterium
CCACTAGGCTAAAGCCGTCGCCGCAAGCCTTTGAAAAGGCTTGACCTAAACTTTAATTATCTACCCCAACATTTGTGATAGAGCCTATTTTATAAACGAAAAGAACCACAGTATTTCCGTTCCCTGTGGTTCTTTTCTATCCTCTGCCTTTTCCCCGTGTGTATCTCGCCAAATACACACAATTTATTCTATCATACTGTGTGACTTTGTCAAGTGCAACAGCAATTAATTTTTAATAATTTAGCTCAATTTGTTATTGCAATTTAAGAAGACTTTTTGTTGTCTATATTCTTTTTACTCTTGCTTGGCAATCGCATTATAAACTTAAAATATTTATTAATCAGCAATATGCAAACTGTCATTATGATAAATTCAATAATAATAACAATGATTGAATTGACTAAGGCTGAGAATGGACATTTTGTAATTCCAACAATCAGCCACGCAATCTCAACTGGAAAGCCCATATGCAAAGCCATAATCACCAAGGAATTTTTGCCATAAAAATTTAATAAACCTTTTTTCAGATTTATTTTTTTACATATTAACAACAGCAATATACTATTGGATATAGATGAAATATAAAAAAGCAATGGATTTCCGATTTCTGAAATTGCTAGATTGTATTCATTCATATAAGTTAAATTTATAATTAATGTTATAACAACAATAACAGCACATACAGCTATACATATCCATTCAGTAAGATTATTTAATTTGTTTAAAAATCTGCAAATTAAAGAACCTATATAAATAAAACTAGTTGCAACAGCCGTACGAGAAATATAATTAAGAACATACCACACTACATTACGCTCCATTTCAGTATGTCTTATCCAAATACATACAGCACATCCTGCGATAAGAACAATAATATGTATAATATGAGAAAACTTAGTTTTATTTATTACAGTAAACAAAACAGTACCTACAAAAAAAGCAGGCAAAAACCACATTGCGTGATAGCCAAATGTAGTAAGAGTTTTTAACAATACAACTTTTAGTGTTTCTCCGGGTTGTCCACCTATTGGTGTAATAATGTAAAAAACAACATACCAGATAATATTTATTAAACTAAAGGTGAAATACGGATACATCAGACTTTTTGCCTTATTAATTACTACACGCTTTATATCTTCACATTTTTCTTTTTTATGCTCTGACAGATAACCTGTAATAATAAAGAAAAGTGGCATATGAAATGAATATATCCATATACCTAACCCATCAAGCTCCAATAGATGATGTCCCATAACAACCAATATAATGCCAATACCTTTTAGCATATCTATGTAATCTAATCTTTGTTTTTCCCTTATCTTAGCCCCTTCCAAAAACAAACACTCCTTATTTTAACTTATAAAAAATGCAACACCGCACAAGCTATGCATTGCTAGTGTTGCATTAATAAAATTCAGAAAAACTTATTCTACATAATAAATTGTATATAAAAATATTTATAATTTAAAATGTCACTCAGTAATTGACTTAATAAGTCCGCCTTTTTTAATTATGTTCTGAATAAATTCAGGAAAAGGCTCTGCCTGATATGTTTTTCTGGTAGTTTCATTTGTAATAACACCTGTGTCAAAATTAACACTTACAGTATCGCCATTTTTTATGTCACAAGCCGCCTCGTCACATTCAAGAATAGGCAAACCTATATTAATAGCATTTCTGTAAAATATTCTTGCAAAGGTTGATGCAATAACACAGGAAATACCTGAAGCCTTTATAGCAATAGGAGCGTGTTCTCTTGAAGAACCGCAGCCAAAGTTCTTTTCGGCAACCATAATGTCGCCTTCCTGAACATTTTTGGTAAATTCAGCATCAATATCCTCCATACAATGAGCAGCAAGCTCTTTGTGAGAGGCTGTATTCAAATATCTTGCAGGAATAATAACGTCAGTATCTACGTTGTCACCGTACTTATGTACTCTACCTTTAGCGTTCATTTATAATCAATCCTCTCTTTCTTATTCTTTACAAATATTAGCAGGGTCTGCAATATAACCTGCAACCGCACTTGCAGCTGCAACAGCAGGACTTGCAAGATAAATTTCAGAATCAATGTGTCCCATTCTGCCTACAAAGTTTCTGTTAGTTGTAGAAACAGCTCTTTCTCCCTGTGCCAGAATACCCATATGTCCTCCCAGACAAGGACCACAAGTTGGTGTTGAAACTATAGCACCAGCATTTACAAATATATCAAACAAGCCTTCGTGCATAGCGTCAAGCCAAATCTGCTGTGTACCTGGAATGATAATACAACGTACACCCTTAGCAACCTTTTTGCCTTCCATAACCTTTGCAGCAGCTCTTAAATCAGAGATTCTTCCGTTTGTACAAGAACCTATAACAACCTGCTGAATATCTATTTTTTCAACTTCATCAATAGTTTTTGTATTCTCCGGTAAGTGAGGGAACGCAACTGTTGGTTTAAGTTGTGACAAATCTATTGTATACTCTGCATCATACTCTGCATCCTCATCTGCTGAATATTCAACAGCTTCTCCCTGGAATCTTCCATTTGTATAAGCTCTTGTAATATCGTCAACAGGGAAAATGCCATTTTTAGCACCTGCTTCAATAGCCATATTTGCTATACATAGTCTGTCATCAATATTGAGATACTGCAAACCTTCGCCTGCAAATTCCATTGACTTATATAATGCTCCGTCAACGCCAATCATACCAATAATATGCAAAATTACATCTTTACCGCTTACATACTTTTGTGGCTTACCAATAAGATTGAATTTAATTGCAGAAGGAACCTTGAACCAAGCCTTACCGCTTATCATACCAGCTGCCATATCTGTTGAACCTACGCCCGTTGAAAAAGCTCCAAGGGCACCGTATGTACAAGTGTGTGAATCTGCACCAATACACAAACTACCAGGGCCAACCAAACCTTTTTCTGGTAACAGTGCGTGTTCAATACCCATTTCACCAACATCCATAAAGTTCTTTATGTCATACTTTCCTGCAAAATTTCTAACCTGTAAGCAGTGCTGTGCAGACTTAATATCTTTGTTAGGTGTAAAGTGATCCATAATCATTGCAATTTTTGTGTTGTCAAAAACACCTGTTGCCTTACATTCCTCAAAAACATTAATTGCAACAGGTGATGTAACATCGTTGCCAAGTACCATATCAAGCTTAGCTTCAATAAGCTGACCTGCCTTTACTTCGGGTAAATTGGCGTGAGCCGCCAGAATTTTCTGGGACATTGTCATACCCATAATCAATTCCTCCATTCAGTATAATAATTTAGAATTATTATGTCATATTCCTTGATAAAAGAATGTAAAGTATGCTACAATTAATTATACGAATAATTAATTGAGGTAATATATAATGAACATATCCGCAAACAACAGCGATTCAATACATCTGCCTGAAGAAACCGCAAAGCTCTTCAATAGCTTCGGAACAGAAAAACAATACCCTAAAAATACCCCTCTGTATTTTCAAGGAGAACAGGCAGAATGTTTCTATTATTTAAAAAAGGGCAATGTAAAAGTTTTTTGTACATCCATAGATGGACTACAGCAAACTCTGTCAATAGTCGGCAGTGGAAATATTCTTGGGGAAGCTGCATTTTTCGATAAAATGCCACGAGTATCGTCAGCACAAACAATATCCCCCTGTGTTATAGTGTCTATAACACATAAACAGATTGAAGACGCTTTTGCACAAAGTCCGAAGCTGGCTATGTACTTACTCCAGGTTCAGGCTCATTCCATAAGAATGTTATCTTCTCAAATGTCTGGTATGGTTTTTACAAAGGCAGACTGTCGTATTGCAAACCAACTATTGAAATCTCAAACAAGTCTTAACGGAAAAATTATAGTTAATCTCACCCACGAAGAAATCGGAAATCTGGTGGGAGTATCAAGAGTTACCGTCAGCAAAATTTTAAAGGAATTTGCAAATAAAAATATAATTGAAACAGCTTATAGATATATTGTTATTTCGGACATTGAAAAACTTCAAAAAATAACATCTGCTCAATAAAGTCTTACAAAAACTGCCTCACTCAAGCATACAAACTTGAATGAGGCAGTTTTAATCTTATACTAAACACCATTTTTAAACGGTGTTTAGGGCTTGTTTGAAAATAGAAAAA
>JAXJXA010000372.1:0-2285 GCA_036307745.1 Acutalibacteraceae bacterium
AAAATCTTTTACCGATTTTAAACGGTGTTTAGTATTAATTAACAATCTATTATACAAATTATCACAGAAGCAAAAAAGACAGGCAGAAATGATATGACTTTTTTGCTTTTTACTTTTTGTTATTTTATATAAGAGTATAAACAACATTTTTAGAGTTTTTTTAAAATAAAATAGTTTAATATCATAAAGATAAGACAGGCAAAATGTTAAATATAGGAGTAATTATTACAAAATGATAAATATTTTTTATTGTATAGAAGTTATAAAAAACAAATTTGTAATATTTGTAACCGCAGTGTAATCAACTTTTTGCAATTTGCACAGAATTTTATTTTTTAAAAAGAAAAAAATTCTGTAAAAACGGCTTTTTAATGCGGTTTTTAGGCTTTGAACGAACATTTATTTGTATTTTTTCGTCATTGTTAACAAAAAATAACTTCTGATTTATTTGACATATCCAAAACTACTGATATAATACAAGTTATATTAGATTTGAAAATTATATCTTTATATTAAGTCCTGAAATTTTATTCTGATTTTAAGGCGATAAGGGTAAATAAATTAACAAGGAGTTTTTATTCAGTATGCTTATAACAGCTATGGGCAGTGAAAGTAAATCGAAACTGGTATTTAAACGCGGTGTAGTTATTTTGCTTATGAGTGTTATATTTCTGACATCAGCATTTTCAGTAGCAGCTTTAAGTAAAACTGCTGTTATTAATGTTGATGGAGAGCAGGTAAAAATTAATACTATGGCAACTGAGCCGGAAGAAATTTTAAATATTGCAGAAATTAAAATAAGTGATGGTGATATAGTAAACTGTACAGATGAGAACGGTGTGGTTACTGTTAATGTAACAAGAGCTTTTCCTGTATATATTGAAAATAATGGAAAAGTAAGCGAATATATGGTAACAGGCGGTACTGTTGGCGAGCTTTTAAAAAATGCAGGTGTTGTAGTATCAGATAATCAGATGGTTGTTCCGGACTACAGTGCTAAAGTAAAATCAGGATTGACAGTTAAACTTTTAGAGTATAAAACAATAACTGTAAGTGTTGACGGTACAACCAACGAAAGAAAGGTTCCTGTAGGCACAGTTGCTAATGCTTTGGAATATCTTAATATTCTGCTAAGTAAAAATGATGTTGTAAATTATAATCTTACAGACGAAATTACAGATAGTATGGAACTGGTTGTAACAAGAGTAAGTTATAGAGAAATTACAACAACAGAGAAAATCTCATTTGAAACAGAAGAAACTTATTCTGATGAGCTTGAAGAAGGAAAAACTAAAGTTAAAATAAAGGGTGTTGATGGTGAATATACAGCAGTTGTAAAGGAAACTATTGTAGACGATGTTGTTGTTGACACAGAATACATCAGCCATGAGATTACAAAAGAGGCTGTAAACGAAGTGGTTGTAATAGGTACAAAAAAGAAAGATGCTGATAAATCAGATGATGAAAAAGATAATCAGTCTGATGCTAAAAAAGATAATGACACAGTAGTAAATGCGTCAAAAAATGAGAGTGGCAACATATTTTATGATGAAAGCGGTAACGCAGTTTCTTATTCGGCAGTTTATCACGGTTCAGGTACAGCTTATTATGCTCCGGCAGGTTCCTTGACAGCTTCCGGTCAAGAAGTTTATGTTGGTGGAGTTGCAGTAAATCCTGATATTATTCCACTTGGAACAAAGCTGTATATTGTAGCAGATGACGGATTTGTATATGGTTACGCAACAGCTATTGATACAGGCGGAGCTCTTTATGATGGTTCAGCTATTGTTGATGTTTTCTACTATACATATGAAGAATGTGTACAATTTGGCAGACGTGATGTAAGCGTTTATGTACTTGACTAATTATAATATTGTAAATATAAATTTTATCCCTTGCTTGATAACTCAGCAAGGGATTTTTTTATGCTGAAATTAAGGGGAATTTATAAATTGATAGGGTATAATTAACTTATAAATTTACAAAATAAAAGCAGTTATATGTTGCTATTCGGTAAAAATTTGGGAATGGGATAGAAAAATAGAATTATTGTAGAACATTTATGTGGGGAGAATATTTATGAAATGTTTAAAAAATACCAGAACACGTCTTTTGGTTGTTTTTATTTTTATCTTGGTACTTGCTTTATTATTTCAATCTTTTCCAGTTTTATCGCTTTCAAAATATGGTTCAACAGGTGAGGAAGTAAAAGCTATACAGACAAAACTTAATGAGCTTGGATATTTTGATGGTGAAATAGATGGAATATTCGGAAGTAAAACAAA
>JAXJXA010000373.1:0-3378 GCA_036307745.1 Acutalibacteraceae bacterium
CGCTTTCGATGAGATGAATTCAGTTCAAGAACGTTTCGGAAAAACATCAGGTAACATTGCTTATCACGCTTATCAAAGTTTCAAAACAGGAGAAGTTACACCCGAGCTTTGTCACAAAATCGGTGTAGAACTTGCAAGGAAAATGTGGGGCAGTGAGTATCAGGTGCTTGTCGCAACTCACTTCAACACAGGTACCTATCATAATCATTTTGTAGTCAATTCTGTAAATATGTGGACGGGTAAAAAGTTCAACTGTAACAAAGGAGCCTACTACAAATTCAGAGAATTATCTGACAGTTTGTGCTTTGAATATGGTTTGAGCCTGATTAGAAATCCGTCAGGCAAAACACCGAGGAGCATATATTTTGCAGAGAAAAACGGTGAGCCTACAACCTTTAATGTGATGCGAGAGGCAATAGATTTTGCCATAAACCATTGCCGTGGCTTTCCTGATTTTAAGTATCTGATGAAGGAACAAGGCTATGCTGTCAATGTCAACTCCACTCGAAAGTATTGGACGATTCAATCTGTGAACAGTCAAAAATCTGTGAGAATGTACCGCTTGGGAGAGAATTACAGCAACGAATCTATAGTCAGAAGAATAAAAGAAATGGGCAATCGAGGCTGGAGAAACTTTGCTGAGTATGAACAACATAAGCGAGAGCTGAAAACCTTTAAGCCGAGGACAATTGTGTTTCGTGGGAGTTTCAAAAGAGCAAGAAAGATAACAGGACTCTATGCGAAATATCTGCACTATCTTTACTTGTTAGGTAAGTTGCCAAGATACACTCAGCGTAAACCTTTATCTCCTGAAATGAAAGAAGCCTGGCGACATATTGATAGGATAACTCGTCAGGTGACTTTAGTGTCTAAGCAAAACTTTAAACATTTACAAGAGGTTGAATGGTTTGTTTTGGATACAGAGCAATCAATTCTTGATATAACAAAACACCGAACAAAAATCTACAACAAACTGCGTAGATGTACTGATGAAACTGAAAGAGCAAAGCTTTTTGAAAACAGAAATAACTGCACAGCTTTACTTAAACAACTCCGTAAAGATAAAAAGATAGCCCTCACAATATTAGAGGACTATCCGAAAATGAACCGAAACATATGTATCGAAATGCAGGCACAGAACCTTGCATTAGGTCGCAAAACTAAAACAAGAAAGAAGGAATATGTACGATGAAAAATAGCATAACCGAGAATGTTCAGAACATTCCAATAACAGAAATTAAACCATTTCGTAATCATCCTTTTGTGGTTAAGGACAACGAAGATATGAAGAAAATCGTTGAAAGTATCGATAAGCTCGGCACTATAACTCCACTGATTGCAAGACCATTACCTGATGGTGGTTATGAGTTAATCTCCGGTCATAGAGGATTAGAAGCGTGTAGGAAACTCGGACTCAAAAACATTCCTGTAATAGTCAGAGATATGACAGATGATGAAGCGATTGTCGCTATGGTAGATGCAAACTTGCAAAGAGAACACATTTTGTACAGCGAAAAAGCTTTTGCTTACAAGATGAAATTAGAAGCGATAAAGCACCAAGGCATTGCTTCCCGACAAGTTGTCGGGAAGGCTGAGAGTGCCGACACAATAAGCTCAACCGAAAGTGGCAGAACAGTTCAGCGATATATCCGCTTGACCTATCTGATACCACAACTTTTAAAACTCGTTGATGATGAACGCATTGCTTTTAGCGTTGGTGTAGAGCTTTCGTATCTTGATAAATACGAACAGCAGGATGTGTTTGAAGCTATTGAGCTTGAAGATAAAACACCGTCGCTTTCACAGGCTATCCAAATGAAAAAGCTCTCGCAGAAAGGCATACTTGACACGGATGCAATATATAAAATCATATCCGAGGACAAACCTAATCAGCGAGAGAAAATATCTTTAAACTATGATGAATTAAAAAAGTTCTTCCCAAAACAGTACACCGTCAAAGAAATTGAACAGCGTATCAAAAAGCTGGTTGAAGAAGATTACCATAAAAGAATCAGAAAAAGGGAGCGTGATGCAAGATGAGTAAGATATTGAATTTTCATACCACCACGGGTTTAGGCGGTAAACAGACATATAAAATCGGCAATGCAACATATATAGTTTCTTCTAAATTTATGCCATTAAATTCACAATCTAATTTCAAAAATAAATTTGAAAAATTACTTACAAATGAATTTGCACATTTGATAGATGATGAGGATATTGATAAAATAAAGGCAGAAAATGTGTGTTCGACTGTCGGAAAGGAGGACAAAAATGCAGTCGAAAAAAGCTCTGCATAATGCATGGATAACCGCCCTATATTGCCGATTATCTCGTGATGACGGCACAGACGGCGACAGTAACTCTATTGTAAATCAGAAGAAACTTTTAAAACAATTTGCTAAAGATAATGGTTTTCATAACACCAAATTCTATATTGATGACGGTTATACAGGCACAAATTTCAATCGTCCCAGATTTAAGAAAATGATTGAAGATGTTGAACTTGGGTATATCTCTACAGTTATTGTAAAAGACCTCTCCCGTGTTGGCAGAAGATATGATATGGTGGGATATTACACCGATACATACTTTCCTGATATGGACGTCAGATTCATTGCTATCAACGATAATGTGGATAGTGATGAGGGTGAAAACGAGATAGCTCCGTTCAAAAATATTATCAATGAATACTATGCGAGAGACATCAGTATGAAATGTCGTTCTTCATATCGTATTCGTGGTAGCTCAGGTATTCCGATAGGCAGACCACTTTATGGATATATAAAAGCTAATAAAGATGACGATTTCTGGGTTATAGACCCTGAACCTGCATCTGCATCTGTAGTTAGAGATATATTTCGAATGTGCTTAGAGGGTAAGGGCAACGAAACTATTGCAAGGATATTACAGGAAAGAAAAATTCTGACTCCTGTTGCTTATTGGGCAAGTAAAGGTATAAATCGTGGTGGCACTAAAACCAATGCAGAGCCTTATAAGTGGGGACATTCAACCATTGACAATATTCTTAGAAAACAAGAATATTGTGGTGATGTAATTAACTTCAAAACTTATTCCAAGTCTTATAAAAACAGAAAAAGACGACAGAATCCAAAAGAAAACTGGATGGTTTTCAAGGATGTTCACGAAGCTATTGTGGATAGAGAAACCTTTGAAACTGTGCAAAAGCTCATAGGCAAAACCAAACGCAGAGCACCTAAAACTGAGAATGGTGAAAAAAGTATCTTTTCAGATTTGCTCTACTGTGCGGATTGTGGCAGTAAACTTTGGTATCATACCAACACAGTGAATAAAGCTATTCATTTCTTTAATTTCATTAGATTTTACATCAACAGTAACTCCACCTAGTGTATCAAC
>JAXJXA010000374.1:0-8633 GCA_036307745.1 Acutalibacteraceae bacterium
TGTTTGAAAATAGAAAAAGTGCTGGATTTTTGTTCCAAAACGAGTGATTTCAAGGCAAAAACCGCAGAAATACTGACGTATTTCGAGGATTTTTAACGCAGAAAAGCACCGCTTTGGGGCAAAATAGACAGTGCTTTTGATTTTTCAAACAGCCCCTAATACGGGCGATTTTTTCGTGAAAAATACTTGAAATACGAAAGTATTTTTCCGTTTTTTTGCTCGAACTCACCTCGTCTTAGCGAAATATTCAGTCATTTTTCTGTTTTCAGATACTCCCTAATTTTCGATAAAATTGCAAAGGTTATTTAATTTATAAGCGGAAACGGAGAAAACGATGAAAGATAAAGTAATTATTGTTTCAGGATGTAGTAGAGGGATAGGACAGGCTATTTCGCAAACCCTGCTAAATCAAGGAGCGATTGTGGCTTGTTTTAGCAGAAGTTATCCAAAATGGATAGATAAATATAGTGAGTCACAAATATATTGGCAGGAAGGAAATATACAAGACTATTCAATGATAAAAGAATTCGTAAAAAACGTATATAAAAAATATAAAAAAATTGATGGACTTGTTAATAATGCCGGCGTAAATTATGATGGTATTTTAACTACAATGTCCGAAGATAAAATTCATGAAATATTAAATATTAATGTGGAATCTAATCTGATACTATCACAACAGGTTGCAAAATATATGTTAATAAAAAATAGCGGTAGTATAGTAAATATAAGCTCAATAGTTGGTGGTGCAAGAGGATATAAAGGTGCGGTTGTTTATGGAGCTTCCAAATCTGCTATTATAGGAATGACAAAAAGTCTTGCAAGAGAATTGGGAGAAAAAGGAATACGTGTTAATGCTGTGTTACCTGGATTTGTTGAGACAAATATGACATCAGGTATGGCAGAAAGTAAAAAAGCACAAGTTTTAAGACGAACACCATTAAAGCGATTTGCTAATCCAAACGAAATTGCTTCTGTAGTTAAATTTTTATTATCCGAAGATGCTTCTTATGTAACAGGACATTGTTTGGTGGCAGATGGTGGAAATAGCTGCTGATAGGTTAATAAAAAGCAACATACTTATGTGTTATATAATAAATTAATAGAATGGTTGTGCATTATGGAGAGCATTAAAAATGAATTAATAGAGATTTTAAAAGAAATTATTGATTCGAATATTGTCATAGATGATGAACTTGGTTTTTTTGATATGGGATTAAGTTCGTTGACAGTTTTTACATTTTGTGAGCAAATAAGAGATAAATTTAATGTTGATTGCGATGAATCGGTTATTTTTGATTATCCTAATATAATGGAGTTATCTGAGTACATTAGTTCAAAAATATAACAAGTATTCAAATGAGGAGAAGCAGATAATGAGAAATATGATTGAAAAATTTCAGAATATTGGAATAAAAATATGGAAGGAAAATGATAAAATTAAGTTTTCTGGACCTAAAGATAAAATTAATAGAGAATTTCTTTCTTTTCTTAAAGAGAATAAAGAACAAATACTCACATATTTGTCAACTGCTGATGATAATAATCAAATAGCCACTAAAAATCAGATGGCATTATGGTTAGAAAGAAAAATGGGAAATACCAGTGGTGTAATCCATAATGGAATGATAAAAGGTTTTAACGGAGAGCTAGATATAGCCAAGGTTAATTCGGCATTTGATAAAATTTTGGATAGACACGAAGCTTTGAATTGTACTTTTTATGAAAATAATAATGAGGTATGTGTTAAATTATCAGACATTAAAACCAGCTATTTTACATATGAGAAATTAACAAATAAAAATGAAAAAGAGTCATATGATTTTGTTAAAGAAGAGATTAACAAAACTTTGGATCTGGAAAATGGGCCATTGTTTAGGGTAGGTATATATGAATATTCAGAAAATAAATATTATATAGCAATATGGGCACATCATATAATTTCAGATGCATATTCTTTATTCATAATTGAAAAAGAATTTTATAAATTCTATGATGAATTGGTAAATAATGAGGAACATACCTTTGATAATGTTGCATCTTATATTTCTACAGTAACAGATGAATCAATTTATTTAAATGGTAAAGAATATGAGGATGATTTTAAGTATTGGAAAAATAATTTGGATTCAACAGTTTTAGGAACAACACTACCTAAATATAAAATAATGAATGAAAATGAACCCAATTATATTCCCGGTACATTAATTGATAAACTCTCTGATGAAACATCTACAAAGATTAATTTATTTGCAAGAGAAAATCATCTTACACCTTATATTTTGGTTTTTTCAGTTTTTAATTTATTGCTTAGTTTTAGCAATGAAGAGAGAATAAATTCATTAGGTGTATTTGTTGCCAATAGACTAAAAGAACAATATTTAAATCAGGTAGGTTATTTTTCGAATGCAATAGTATTTCAAAACGAAACTAATAAAGATGATAATTTTTTACAGTATGTTACTGGTGTTAAAAAAAGATTATTACAGTCATTTGGTCATCAGCAACTGCCATTGACTGAACTTATTGAAAAACTAAATCCAACAAGAAGTAACGGTATGCCATTTTTTAATATAGCATTTGACTCTTTACTATTTTCAAATGACAACGAAAAGGATGAATTGCAGAGAAAATTAAATTTTACAGATGTTGATTTAGTAAAAGGTTCTGGTAATTATGATTTGATAGTATGGCTTTCATTTGAGAGAAATTGCTATAGCTTAGAATATAGATATAACTGTCAAATGTTTGACAAATATCAGATTGAAAGTTTAGCTGAAAGTATAAATGGAATATTAAGCAATCTCTATAAAATTCAAAATGAAAACCTGACTCATATTCCTCTATTATATGGAAAAAACGAGGAATTAATTGCCACTATTAATAACACAGAAGCTAATTTTTCAGAAGAGAATATTTTTTCTTGTGTAAAACGTCAGTGTGATATTTATGGCGATAGACTAGCAGTTGATTTTTATGGAAATGACTTGAGTTATTCTGAAATGGAAAGGTTAATTGACTTGTTTTGTTGTCAGTTAAGTGAAAAAGGTATCGGCAAAGGTAGCTATGTTGGAGTTATGTTGAAAAAAAGTGAATATCTTTTGCCTGCTATCTTAAGTATATGGGCTGTTGGTGCTGTATATGTTCCTATAGATCCCAATTTTCCTGTTAATCGAAAAGAATATATTATTTCCAATACTAATCTGAGTGCAATTATTAAAGAAAGTGAAGAAAAATTAAATACAATCAGTACTATTATAAATGTTGAAGATGTTGCTGAAATTTGGATAAATGATAAAAATAGAGAGCTTAAATATGATTATACAGATAATGATTCAGAACTTGATACACCTGCATATATATTATATACTTCTGGTTCTACAGGTAATCCAAAGGGAGTTGTTATCAGCCACCGTGCATTTATGAATTTTCTTACATATATGAAAAGCGGTATTGCTTTGAATGAAAATGATAAAGTATTATCAATAACTTCAATTTGTTTTGATATTTCTTTACTTGAGATGTTTTTGCCGTTGGTTGTAGGTGCCGGAGTTGTAATGATTTCTTATGAAGATTCTATGAATGGAAGAAAAATTCTGGAAACTATTGAAAAGCAATCTGTTACAGTAATGCAAGCAACACCAACAACTTTTGAAATTCTATATGATTATTATATTGAGGAAGAGTATAAATCAAAAATACTTAAAAAGTGTTTATGTGGTGGAGAAAGTTATGAATTAAGTTTGGTACAAAAGCTACAGAAAATGTCAAATATAGTATTTAATGTTTATGGACCTACTGAAACTACTATTTGGTCAACGATTTATGAAATACCAAATCCTTGTAATAAACTCAGACTAGGGAATCCTATTGCTAATACAAAAATTAGAATTGCTGATGCAAAAGGCAGACAACTACCTATAGGTTTTCCAGGTGAATTGTTAATTGGTGGTACAGGATTGTTTATGGAATATTATGACAACCCTGAACTTACTCAACAGGTATTAATAAAGGCTAATGATGGCGAATTATTATATAAAACCGGAGATTGGGCTTATTTTAGTGAAAATGGTGAACTTAATTTCTTGGGAAGAAAAGATAGTCAGATAAAGATAAGAGGCTTTAGAATAGAAATATCTGAAATTGAGAATGTTTTCAGAAAGCACGAATCAGTTTCAAATGTTGCTGTTGTTACATTACAAAGAAATAATACAACTGAGTTAGTGGCTATAGTTATTCCCAAAAATAATATCAAGTTGGATGTTAATCAAATAAATAATTTTATCTCACAATATCTTCCTAGTTATATGATGCCAAACCATATACTTATTCAAGATAGTTTTCCTATGACAAATAACAATAAGATAGACAGAAAAGCTATAAAAGATATAGTAGGAAAGAATCATAACAATGTTAACAGTTTGAAGAATTTTGATGAAAATGAAACCGAAACTGAAAGTCAGATTAAAGTAATATGGAGCAATATTTTAAATAATCAAATCTTTTCTTTAGAGGAAGGATTTTTTGAAATGGGTGGAAATTCGATTCTGCTAAACAAACTAGCGATAGAATTGGAAAAGAAATTTAATAAAAAAATTGAAATTATAAAATTGTTAAAATTCAATACAGTAAGAAAAATGGCCTCATATATAGATGATAATTTTATTGAAAAAAAGCAGGAAAATAAAAAAATTGCAGAGTCAGTACAACGAAGAAATCAGTATATCAATAGAAGAAAGAAGTGAGAAAAGTGCGAGGCATAAAAGATGATGACATTGCAATAATCGGATATGCTTTCGATTTACCAGATGGAATTGATACAAATGATAAATTCTGGGAATTAATGGAAAGTGGTAATGATGCAATAAGAGAAATTCCTGAAGATAGATGGGACTGGAAAAAGATATATGATTCAAACCCAGATGCCGAAGGTAAGTCATACTCTTATCATGGAGCATTTTTAAAAGACATTAAAAAGTTTGATTCTAATGCTTTCAGAATAATGCCAGTTGAGTGCAAGAATATTGATCCGCAACAAAGAATAGTTTTAAAGACTGCTTGGAGAGCAATGGAAAATAGCTTTTTGGATATTGAATCTTTGAAACATTCTGATACGGGCGTATTTATGGGAGCTACAATGGATGACTATCTTCAATTACAAACACGTATTGACGGTGGTAAACATATTAATCGTTATACCCATTTTGGTGGTGTTCTCAATAATATTGCAGGTAGAGTATCTTTTGTTTTTGGATTCAATGGTCCTTCTATGACCATTGATACTGCATGTTCTTCATCGTTAATTGCTGTTGATTCTGCTATAAAGGCTATTAATGAAGGGGATTGTAACATAGCTTTAGCTGGTGGTGTTAATGTAATTTTAACAGAAGAAATGTATATGAAGTTTTCCAGAACACAAATGTTATCTAAAACAGGAAAATGTAAAACTTTTGATGATGGTGCAGATGGTTATGTAAGAGCAGAAGGCTGTGGAATAGTAGTTCTTATGAAATATAGTCAGGCTGTTCTGTTAGGAAAAAAGATTTTGGCGGTTATCAGAGGTTGTAGTGTTAATCATAATGGAAATAGCGGTGCATTAACTGTTCCAAGCGGAAGAGCTCAGGCAATGTTGATTAATAATTGTATGAGTAAAGCAGGAGTTGATATTGAAGATATTGATTATGTGGAAGCCCATGGCACAGGAACGCAATTAGGTGATAAAATTGAGGTAAATGCACTACAAGAAGTTTTTAAAGAACGTAAAAATCCACTTTTGATTGGAAGTGTAAAAACCAATTTAGGACATTTAGAATCAGCAGCAGGAGTAACAGGACTAATTAAGGTTTTGCTGTGTATGGAGCGTAATACAATTGTCCGAACTGCAGAAATTAATGAGAAAAATCATAAAATAAATTGGGATAAATCTGTTATTAAGATTTCTGAAAATAATATAAATTGGGAAAGTAAAAATAAAATTGCCGGAGTTAGTTCATTTGGTGCCAGTGGTACAAATGCACATATTATTCTGCAAAAATATGATAATATTACTAAAGAAGATAAGCATTATCCAGATGGAAGCTTTGCTATTGCAGTTTCAGCAAAAAGCTATAATTCATTACATAATTTATTGAAATCAATTTATTCTCATATAAAGGATAAAGATGATACTGAATTGAGAAAAATATGTAAAACATATAATGTTTGCAGAAGTCATTACAAAATCAGATGTTGTGTTTATGGTGAAAATAGAACTGAGTTTTTGAAAAAATTTGAAGAAAAAATATCTGATTTCACTTTTGAGAACGAAAAAGTATCATTAAATGAAGCGTATATATCTAATGAAGTTATTTATAAAACAGATTTTATAAATAACTTGTTGAATAATAATATTAATTTTTCAAAGATAGTTCAAGATTATAGCAATTTATTTAATTTTAATGTAATACCAAGTGAATTTAAAAATGAAGTTAATGAAATTATAATGATAGCTTCATTTTATAAATTTTTATTGGAAATTGGATATAAGAAAATTAAAATTATTGGTGACAAAAAAGTTAATCTTGCAAAATCTCTTGTTGATAAGAATTTCCAGATAAGTACAGATGAAATTGTAGATTTATTAAAAAATACCAATGAAGTAGACTATCTATCAACTAATGAAAGCATTATAAATAATAAAGAAATTGAAGAATTTTTAATGTTTGAAGATATTAGTCAAGAATCAATAGCTGACTTACTTTTGAAAAAAGCAGTTGAACAATACGAGGCGGGTATCAATATTCAATGGAAAATGTTTTATAATGATTTGAAAGTTGATGTTGACTTTTTACCTGAGTATGTTTTTGATGAACAAGATTATTGGATTGATTATCAAAGACATAGTATTGATGAATCATCTACTATAAATCCCTTTAATAAGTATATAGAAACAATAAATGATATTAGTGATGAAAAATCATTTATTTGGGATATTACTTTTTGGGAAGATAGCGATCTGGTTAATGAACATATATTAAATGGTAAAAAAATTCTTGTAGGAATGTTTCAGATACAGTTAATATGCGAATTATTAAAACAAAAATCAGTTTCGAATTATTCTATTTCAGATTTACGTTTTATACAAAAAATTGAGATTCCTAAAAACAAGAAAATAAGAGTAAAAATAGATATTTTACAAGATAATAATTATAAGGGTGAAATTAATTACTTAAATACTGAAGATGGTGAATGGATTTCTAAAACAATATTTAATATTACTAACTCAAAAATTATCGAAAAAAATGATGATGTTGAGAGCTTTTTTGATGATGTAGAGTTTATTGAAAATGATCAATTTTATGAAACATTGCAAAAAGCTGGTTTATGTTTAGGAAATCATTTTAAAATTCTTGATTCTATTATTTATAGTCCTAATATGATTTCTGCCAATATTGATAATTCTGTTTTTATACCTGCTGTTTTGGATGCGGCATCTCAGTTAATATATTTATTTAGAGATGAAAATGATAAAGGTTTATATTTACCTTATAACTTTAAGGGATTTGTACAATATGATTCTTTAAATCTGGTTGACAGAGTAGAAACAGAGTTGATAGAAAAGAAGAAAAATGAATTGATCGCCAAATTAACGTATTACAAAAATCAGGAAATTATTGCAGTATATAATGAGTGTCATCTTATTAAAGTTAATTCAGTTGAAAAACCTTTAATAGAAGATATAGTAGGTTTACCTATAAGATTACCTTCGGGGGTTGATTTGTATAATAATATTATAAAAGTAATAGGAACAAGCCTGAATGATCATGCTGTTTATAAACGTCTTACAATACCAGGAGCGTATTATATTTCACAAATAATGGAATTAGCAGAACAAGAGTATGTTGGTAAAATGTTTTTGTTAAGTGACATTAATTTTTATAATGCAGTGGTACTGAATGAAAATGAAAAAATAAGAGAGCTTATTCAAGTTGAAAAAGATGATAAAGGTTATAATGTAATAGTTTATTCTTCTGTTGCACCAAATAAAAATTATCTTCAGAATGCAAAATTACATATTGATGATGTTTCCCCAAGTTTTGAAAGTAATTTTATATTAGAAGATGTTAAATTTGACAATCATTACACTAAGGATGAAATTTTAAAGATACAAAGAAGAATTGGTCTTCATTTAGGTAATACCTTTAATTGGATGCAGGAAATTTGGGTAAATGATACTGTTATTAAAGCTAGAATTCAAAACGATGATTTTATAAATTTAGTAGGTAATTTTGGTACTCCGCCGGGATTAATTGATACTTCTGTTCAGATATTGGGACTGATAAAAAATATTACACAGTCTGATGAAGGTGCATATATACCATTAAGTATTGGAAAAATTATTAAATATTCTGATTTACAAAATTCTATGTGGTGTGTAGCAAAACTAATTCGTGAGAAAGGCGAAGTAATAGTTGGAGATATTATCTTTTATGATAATTATCAGAAACACAAAATATTAGAAATAAATGAGATTTCATTAATTAAAGCTGATGCTAAAAAATTAGGAAAAACAGGTGAATCAGATAAGCTGTTATTTAACCAAAATTGGCAAAAAATCAATGTAATTAATTTAGAGAGTAAATATAATAAACAAA
>JAXJXA010000375.1:0-5868 GCA_036307745.1 Acutalibacteraceae bacterium
ATATTTAAGTGGAATACGAAGAATTCCTGTCCCTGAGGAAAGACGAAAAGGAACAGGAAAAAAGTTGGTGGTAAAGGGTGCAAAGCAGAATAATCTTAAAAATATAACGGTAGAATTTCCCGTTGGTAAGTTTATCTGTGTAACAGGTGTTTCAGGTTCAGGCAAATCGTCGCTTGTGAATGAAATTTTATATAAACATCTTGCTGCACAGCTTAATCGTGCCAAATGCCAGTCAGGTAAGTTTCGTGAGATTACAGGTATAGAAAACTTTGACAAGGTTATTAATATAGATCAATCACCGATAGGACGCACCCCTCGTTCAAACCCTGCAACATATACCGGAGTTTTTACAGATATTCGTGAGCTTTTTGCTTCTACTCAGGATGCCAAAATGAAAGGTTATGGTTCGGGCAGATTTTCATTTAATGTAAAAGGTGGCAGATGTGAAAGCTGTCAGGGTGATGGAATTATAAAAATAGAAATGCACTTTTTGCCTGATATATATGTTCCTTGTGAGGTGTGTAAAGGCAGACGATATAATCGTGAAACATTACAGGTAAAATATAAGGGTAAATCTATTTATGATGTTCTTGAAATGACTGTGGAAGAAGCCGTTGAGTTTTTTGCAAATATGCCTAAGATACACCGAAAACTGAAAACTTTACTTGATGTAGGCTTAGGATATATCAAGTTGGGACAACCTGCAACCACTTTGTCTGGTGGTGAAGCACAGCGTGTAAAACTTGCTACTGAACTTTCAAAGCGTTCAACAGGACGAACTGTATATTTTCTGGACGAGCCTACCACAGGTTTGCATATTGCAGATGTTCATAAACTTGTACAGGTTCTTCAAAAGCTGGTTGATGCAGGCAATACCGTCATTGTTATTGAACACAATCTTGACCTTATAAAAACTGCTGATTATATTGTAGATATTGGCCCTGAGGGCGGTGACAGAGGCGGTACAGTAGTAGCAAAGGGTACACCTGAGCAAGTAGCAGAAAATCCTGACAGCTACACGGGTAGATATCTTGCACCGTTACTCAAAAGTGAATAAATGTTAAAGAAATAATAAAAAATATTAAAGTACAACATAACATCAATACAACACCAAAGTGTTGAAAATATAGTTGTTTTTAATTGCAATATGTTTGAAAAAAGTAATAAAGATATTAATTAGTAAAAAAGAAAGATAAACTGTACAACAATCATAAAATTTTTAATAAAATTTATTAAAAATCTATTGACAATTTGAAATAATGTGGTATCATATATTCGTAAGTTAATTCAACATTAGTCGAATTTAGTTACTCCTTTTTCTTTATCTTATGTATAGGATTATTTCTATTATCATCAAGAAAACTCTGCTCAGGTAGCAGAGTTTTCTTTGTTAATAGAATATTGTTTATTTTTATGTTGCAAAGCTATTTTTAAGAGAATATTAAGGGGATATGATGTACAATTTTGTATTTTATAAAGTGAAAATATATTTTCTTTAAACACATATTATGTGGAGATAATAAAAAACATAAAAAACACCCCTAAATTATGAAAAAGTTATGAAAATTTACATTACAAACTTGAAAAATAGACAGCAGTATTGTATTATATAAACATAAAACTTGTATTTATTACAAGATGTTTAGGAGGACATAAAATGGCAACAACTTTTTCAGACAAATATTTGTCAGGCTTTGTAAGCAGTGAAGAATATACAGCTATTGCTTCACAGGTAAAGGCTGCCCACAATGCTTTGCATACAGGCACAGGTTTGGGTAATGATTTTATCGGTTGGCTTACTTTGCCTACTGATTATGATAAAGAGGAGTTTGCTCGTATAAAGGCGGCTGCTGAGAAAATTAAAAAGAATACTGATGTGTTTATAGTTATCGGTATCGGCGGTTCATATCTTGGTGCAAGAGCTGCTATTGAGTTTATTCATTCTCAGAATTATAACGCTATCAATAAAGATACACCTGATATTTACTATGTTGGAAACAGCATAAGTTCATCTTATCTCGCAGAGATTATGGATATCTGTGAGGGTAAAGATGTTTCAATCAATATGATTTCAAAATCAGGAACAACAACTGAGCCTGCAATCGCTTTCAGAGTATTCAGAGAAATGCTTGAGAAAAAGTACGGCAAAGATGGTGCTAAGGAGAGAATTTTCTGTACAACTGATAAGGCAAAAGGTACTTTAAAGGCTCTTGCTGATGAAGAGGGTTACGAAACATTTGTAGTACCAGATGATGTTGGTGGACGTTTTTCTGTTCTTACAGCTGTTGGCTTGTTGCCAATCGCAGTTTCAGGTGCTGATATTGATGCTCTTATGGCAGGTGCAAGAAAGGCTCAGAATGACTTTGATAATGATGATCTTGCTACAAACGATTGCTATAAGTATGCAGCAACAAGAAACATTCTTAACAGAAAAGGTAAGAGCGTTGAAATCCTTGTTAGCTATGAACCTGCATTTACTATGATGACAGAGTGGTATAAGCAGCTGTTCGGTGAAAGCGAAGGAAAAGATAATAAGGGCTTGTTCCCAGCAGGTGTTGTATTTTCAACAGACCTTCACTCAATGGGTCAGTTTATACAAGAGGGTACAAGATGTATGTTTGAAACTGTTGTTAACATCAAAAAGCCTAAGAGAGAAATCGTTCTCGGTGAACTTGAGGGTAACATAGATGGCTTGAACTTCCTTTCAGGCAAAACAATGGATTTTGTAAATAAGAAGGCTTTTGAAGGTACTGTTCTTGCTCATAACGATGGCGGTGTACCAAACATTCTGTTGAATGTTGAGGAAATGACAGAATCAGAGCTTGGTTATCTTATTTACTTCTTTGAAAAGGCTTGTGCAATCAGTGGTTATCTGTTGGGTGTTAATCCATTTAATCAGCCTGGTGTAGAAAGCTACAAGAAGAATATGTTTGCTTTACTTGGCAAGCCTGGCTACGAGTCAGAAAAGGCAGCTCTTGAGGCACGTTTGAATTAATTAAAAAGTATAATACCACTTTAACAGTGGATATATAGGAGGAAATTATTATGGTAACATTACTAATAGGTCATAAAGGTTCGGGTAAGACAAAGAAGCTTATTTCACTTGCAAACGAAGCTGTTACAAAGTCAACAGGTAATGTAGTAGTTATCGAGAAGGGTGCTAAACTTACATATGATGTTACACACAAAGCAAGACTTATTGATACAGACCAGTATCAGATTTCAGGCTATGATGTTCTATTTGGTTTCATCAGCGGTATCTGTGCAGGCAACTATGATGTAACAGATATTTTTGTAGATTCAACTTTCAAGATCTGCTCAGATGATAAAGATGCTTTGAAGACTTTTGTAAGCAAAGTTAAGTTGCTTTCAGATAATGCAGAAACTAACGTAACTCTCTTGATTTCTGCTGATAAAGAAGAGCTTCCTGCTGATATAGATGCTGTTTTGGCTGAGGTTTAATATCAGAAATTTATTTTCAAGGAAATAAATTTTAGTCCCCCGATGAAAATCGGGGGATTTTTGCATATTTGGTTGTATATTATTTAATATTTAAAAAATTCTTCTCATATTATTTATAAAATATCTTTTAAAAGGAAAGAGTTACTATGAGAAAACTTTTTGTAATTCCATTTATCATACTAATGCTTTTATGTGGATGTTCAAAATCACTTGAACCTGCACCGCCTAAAACTGAGTTTTCTGCAACAGTTGTTTGTGAAAATGAAACTTACAGCATAACCCACAACGGAAAAACTATAACAACTATAACTTGTATTGAACCGCAGGAACTTAAGGGATTAACTTACAGTTATAAAGGAAGTGAAGTGTCTATAAATTATAATTCATTATCATATAAACCGTCTGGTGAAGTACCAGACAATAAAATTACAGAATTACATAGAATAATACAAGAATTATCATCTGATTGTGAGTATCTCATAAAATCCTGTGATTGTCAGAAAACAGTATTTGAACTTCCAACAGCATTGATAGAATGTTCAACGACAAGCGGTATAATTCAAAAAATTACGCTAAAAACTAACGGAAATATGTATATATTTTCCAATTCAGAAAATTAGTTGTGCCAAATGCACAAATCGAATTCCTATATTCGTCAATAATTCCGCCATAATAAAGGGTATTTTTACACCACAAATATTGAAAAACTTTCAAAAAATGTATATAATAGTATCGTTAATAACTATGTGCATTTTTACCCTTTTTTGTAATGTTCCTAGATTTGGAAGGCTTGGGAGGTCAGCAGGTTTTACTATTGCATATGGGTTTATTTGCCGAATTAACAACATAAAAATCTTAAATTAGGAGGTTAAAAATTATGAATGTGAAAACATTAAAACGTATTACAAGACGTTCGCTTTCAATGCTCTTGTCAGTACTGATGGTACTATCGTTGTTCACAGTTTGTATGGTTGGCGGCACCCTGTCTGCTTCGGCTGCATATAATGTTAGTAATGCGACTATATACTTTGATAACTCCAATACAAATTGGAGTAATGTATATTTGTATATTGGTAATGGCAGTTATTTAACTCGTTATGACCTTGACCAAATTACTGGAACAAACATTTGGCAAACAACGGTTTCTTGGACTGGTTATGATAACTATTTCTTTTCCAGTGATAATAGTTATAGTATTGGTAATAATGGTAGTGGTTCTGTTTACACTGCATTTAATGGTATAAATAATAGTAATAAAACTGAACAGATATATGCTACCATAAATTCCAACACTATTGTAACAGCGGAATCTGGCTCACCATATAAAGTTAAATTCTCAACAACTAATACAATTACTGCTTTAAACGGCTATGTTTACTTTAATAAGCCTGATGGCTGGTCTAACGTATATCTATATATTGGACGTGATAATAGTCCATACACGTCGAGCTATAGTTTAACACTTGTAAGTGGAACTATTTACAGAGCGAATGTTTCTGGTTGGGCTAGTACAACTGAGGGTGTAAGAGAAGCATTTTATTTTTCTGAGAATAGTGTGGCGAGTGGTTCAACTGCAATTACTACAAGATATAATAGTGATAGCGGTGATAAAACACAGCTCTATTACTGTGTGTTTGAAGATATAACAACAGGAAATGTCTACACCCCTGTTGGCTCTTCTTCACCTTACGATACCACAGTGTCAGCTTACACAGATGCCGATACATTCTGGGTTGATGCTACACTGTATAATTACAGAAACCAGACTCAGATAAGCGAAAACAGTGACTATGCAAATGGTCAGGCTAATCAACCTTTTGATGCCATTGTTTTTGGTGAGTATAATACAGCTGTATCTGACTGGTACAGAAAAGCATATACTACTAATGGTTCAGCCACAAATAAGAATATAACAGCTACTCCTTTGTATCAGGGTAACTTCCGTGAAAATACAAAAGTTATTGCAGGAAATGAAAGCAATACCATTGGTTATGTAAAAGATGAGCTTAATAGTCTATTCTATTGGTTTGTATCTGTTGCAAACGGTGCAAATAGATATGGTGGTCATGCTAACGGATATGGTACAAAAGCTGCTGCTATAAACTTGGTTGATGATAAACTTAATGATAATGGTACAATTACCCAAAATGGTGTCGAATTACCACAGTTCAGTGATACATTTATGGAAACCTACAACAATCAAACTGTTACAGGTATGTATGCTGTTGCAAAGGATGCTTATACAAGCGTTTCCACAAGTACTACCAATTCATTAAGTAAAACGTTCGGTAATATTCAGACTAAATATGAAGGTCTTAAGTTCCAATTTAAAACCACTGAAACAACTGCAGGTAATAAAAAATATAGCTATCAGGCAAATGATGGTAACGGTAACAGTGTAGATGG
>JAXJXA010000376.1:0-2218 GCA_036307745.1 Acutalibacteraceae bacterium
ACAGTTGTTTTGAGTTTTCAGATACGACCTAGTATTAATAACAATCCCAACGGTATGACATATTGTATTTATTGTAACTGCCATCTCTTGTATAGTCGCCGTAGCAAAATACCTCAAGCTCATCAATTCGTCTGTATAATAGTCCCCATATACAGCCTCCCGCGTGGTGCCATTGGATAAGTTCTTCCTGCAATGCGTATTTATCTACATAATTCATATTTCTTTCGCCGTTATACCAACAATCTGTCAGTATATCACTTACACAGTAATCATAAAGAACACCTGAACCCAGATTGTACACAAGCATTACAAGAGCATCAAACTGCTGTTGATTAAACTTAAGTCCGTTATCTGACATAAACTCGTTAACAGCTGAAGAATAGTAGCTGTCATTCATAGTAGATATCATAAAAGCAAAAGCCTCTTCTTTTGACATATTGTTATAGAATTCATCGCCATTCTGAACAACATATCCATATCCAACGGTTGGTGTATCATAAACCAGAGGGTCATCTGTAACACTGCTTAAAAATCCCTCATAATTTGCATTAAGTGCCAGAATATCATCACTTGCTCTGCGTTCACTGTAAGAAACTGCTGTGGAAGATGAAACATCGGTTACAAAAACAGTACTTTTACCCTCAGAACAGGTGCTGTATTTTCCATTGTTCTGGTACATTGAGTATGCAGTAACAGGATATTCTCCCGCTGAGCTGAAGGTGTAATAGCCTTTCCAAATATATCTTTCACCAGAACTGTCGAGTGTTTTGCTTGATGCTGTTACAGTTTTTGTTGTATTGCCTATTTTAATATCAAATTTAACAGAAGTTCTATACTTATCTGTAATTGCAACTAAAGCGACCTTCTCATTTTTTGAAGCCGAGTTAGGTGAGGAGTAACTGAAACGTACAGGTGAAGAACCTATTACAGTGATTGCACAGGTTCTTTCTGAACCCTGATAATTTGCTGTGATAATAGCAACACCTTGTTTTTTAGCTGTTACAAAGCCATTTGCATTTACAGTAGCAACAGAAGTATCAGAAGAACTGAAACTTGAACCCATAGATTTCAGATAGAGAGTTTTGCCATTGTTAAGAGTATACTCGGAATACGGCATATATGTATCTGAAGTCTGTGAAGAAACATTTATTTTACAGGTTTTCTTTGTTGAACCTGCGGTAACTGTTATTGTTGCAGTTCCGCCATTAACACCTGTTACAATTCCGTTACTGCTTACTTCTGCAACGCTTGTATCAGATGATGAATAGGTTACTGCTGTATTTGACGGTGTAACACTTGTTTTTATATAAGCGTGATTGCCTTTTAAAATAGAAGTAGATGTTGGTGTAACAGAAAGATTTATTTCATCTTTAACAACGTTCACTTTGCAGGTAGCAATTTTGCCGTTATATGTCACAGCCTTGATAGTGGCTGAACCTTTTCCTGTTGCTTTTACTATAAGTTTGTTATCTTTACTTAAAGATACAGTTGCAACGCTTGTGTTGCTTGATGAAACGCTGAGTTTATTAGAATATGAATCTGCTGAAAAAACAGGACTTAATGTACAACTTTCGCCTGGTTCCATTTGTTCCGAACTTGATGAAAGAGAAAAAGATGTTGGAGCCTTTTTAACGACAACCGTGCATTTTGCAAGTTTTCCATTGTATGTAAAACAAGCTATTGTATATTGTCCCTCTTTTTTAGCTGTTGTTAAACCTCCGGATGCCTCTGTGGGAAGTCCCATAGAGTTTGATGAGCAATATCTTCTCAAATACGAGCCGGCACCAGAATTTAGGTAACTTGAAAAATCGTGTTTTTCACCTACACCAAGAACAAGATAACTTTTGTCAAGAGTTATTTTTTGGGGAGAGGCAGAAACTGTAATTTCACACACAGCACTTTGACCATTAGTAGCAGTACAAGTGATTTTTGCCTTGCCTTCTTTTCTAGCCTTAACCAATCCCAATGGAGTTATAGTTACTACTGAAGTATCACTGGACGACCACTTATAAAAATAGCCTCTGCCGAAATCAGGTGTCAATCTGTAAGTTTCATCAACACCCATAGCCATTTTTACAGGTGAAAGGGAAGCTCCTATAATTGCAGTGGCTACATTACTTTTGTTCTGCGTTGAATAGCTTTTAGTGTTTTCTTCTGTAGCAGACTGAGTTGTGCTTTCTTTTGTCAATACTGAATAACTCTCAGCGTTTTCTGTACT
>JAXJXA010000377.1:0-5470 GCA_036307745.1 Acutalibacteraceae bacterium
CGAAAATCTTTTACTGATTTAAAATGGTGTTTAGTATAAATCTCTGATTTGAATTTTATACTTTATTTAGAAAGGTAAATCATCATCTTCTACCTTAATTTTTATTGTTGAGAGTCGATTGTAAATATTATTAAACAATATTTCTTGTTTTGAAGAAGGAAGACGGGTTACTAAATCATAAAAATCAATAACATTTTTAACATCAATATTACTTTTTGTGTTGTAGCCAAATCCTCCATTAATAAAACATTGAATTAACTGACTGTTATTTTGAATATGGCTTTCCAAAGATGAATTCCTTATAATAGTAGCTAGTTTATTTAAAGTAGTAGAAGTATTATTCACAGGCGAATATTTTTCTAAATAATAATTTATATGATTAGTTAATTCACTAGCAAATTTACGATAAATTGACTTTTCCTTATCAGAAAAATCAATTCCCTCTAAAACCCCTACAGAAATATCATTCATTATTTCTGTAAAAGAGCTATATCTTTGTTCAGGATTTATTTTAATCATTTTTTCAATAATATGATTAAATCGAAAATTCTCATCATAATTTTGAAGTAAATGTCTAAACAAAGTACCTACAAAATATATTTCAGTTCTTTCATTGTATTCTTCGTTTAATATTATTTCATTAGGCATATTTGTCACAGGCCAATTCAATAAAACACTATTTTTTTCTTTTTTAGTATTGTCAAACTGCTTACCAAACCCAAAATCAATAATTTTCACACAATCGTTATTATCAATAAGTATATTAGCAGGTCTTATATCTCTATGTAATATATGGTTATTTTCTAAATATTCAAAAGCAGATATTACTTCACGGAATATATCATTCCAATCTTTTCCCCATCCATCTGGTTTAAATTGATCGATACTCATTCCCTCAATATATTCCATTTGAAGAAACCCAGTTTTTTTATTTGGGTATAAGTAATAATTATAAATCCTAACAATATTAGGATGTGATATATTAAATAGAATTTTTATTTCATCGACAAAGCGTTCATAATATTCTTCGATAAAATTATCATCTTTAGGAACATACTTTTTTATTGCAAAAAACATTTCAGTAGTTTCATCTTTAAATAGATGAGTATCTCCAGTGCCACCACTTCCTAAAGATTTAATATAAGTAAAATTTTTCTTTACATTAAATTTAATTATATCACCGTTATTCATTTTTTACATCACCATTGTATATAAAACTTTTATACTTAATATAATTTAAAAGCCAACGTTTAAAATCGTTGGCTTTTAAATAAATTCTATTTGTATCTATACTAAAATATATTACAACCAAACCGTAATGGCGAAGTCATCTATATAGTAAAAGGGTTTTGTGTAATATTGTTATGGTGGAGGTGAGGGGAGTCGAACCCCTGTCCAAAGGCTGTTTACCAAGGCTTTCTACGAGTGTAGTCAATGTTTTAGGATTCCCCTCACACTACGCCCATTAACAGGCTGAGTGCTACGGTAGTCTTTAATGCATGACAAAGCCCAAGACAATGCTCTGTTCACGTTCACCACTAATCGACGCCACCAAAGAGACCGTGGTACTTCTCAATGTGACGAGCTGCAACTTAGGCAGCTAGAGCAACTTTATTGTTGTCGTTTATTATTTAAAAATTGCAGATTTTAAAGTGGTTCCGCACCACTACTCGCTTACCAGGGCTTACAACCCCTGTCGAAACCTTTACACCCCCATATTTATTATGTTAGAATAAAATACGATTACATAGGGGAGAGGGAGTTATTTAAACTGTTCTTTAAGATGTCGCTCAATATTGCGTTTTGCATCTTTTGCAGCAATGTCAGCACGTTTGTCATACAGTTTTTTACCTTTACAAAGTCCAATTTGCATTTTAACCTTCGACCCTTTAAAATACAGTGATATCGGAATAAGAGAATATCCTTCTTGTTTTATAAGACCAAACAATCTCATTATTTCACGCTTGTGCATAAGCAGTCTACGCACTCTCATAGGGTCTTTGTTGAATATGTTACCCTGTTCATATGGACTTATATGTATCCCATTGGCAAAAAGCTCTCCACCTGTAATTGAACACCAAGAGTCTTTAAGATTAACTCTACCGGCACGTAAGGATTTCACCTCTGTGCCAACAAGCTCAATGCCGGCTTCCATACTTTCCACTATGAAGTAATCGTGGTGAGCTTTTTTGTTTTGAGCTATCGTTTTTGTATTTTCCTTAGCCATTGGTGAAATCCTCCCTTCTTTATTTGATTGTATCACCAATAAAGCCTGTTTGCAACAGGAATTTGTCGGTTTTTATTAAGTAAAAACTTAAAATATTTTTATAATAAACTATATGAAATAATTTTACGAATTTTTAACTTACTGTTAAAGTTCACATCTGCCTTCAAGAGCTCTTAACAAAGTTACCTCATCAGCATACTCTAGGTCACCGCCAACAGGAATACCATAAGCAAGACGTGTTACCTTAATTCCTAAAGGTTTTAACAGTTTGCTTATATACATAGAGGTGGTTTCTCCCTCTATTGTGGGGTTGGTTGCCATAATAACCTCTTCAACAGGTTGCTTTTGTATGTGTGCAAGAAGCTCCTTTATTGTAAGCTGCTCAGGACCGATTCCATTCAGTGGCGACATAGCACCGTGCAGAACATGATATACTCCATTATATTCTTGTGTACGTTCCATAGCCATAACATCTCTGGGGTCCTCAACAACACAGATGGTTGAATGATCACGCTTTTTACTTTCGCAAATTGAACACTTTTCTTTGTCGGTAAGATTACAGCACTCACTGCAATAATGTATATTTTCGTGTGCCGATAAAATAGCTTGAGAAAATTCTACAGCTTTTTCTTTTGGCATTTTCAAAACATAGTAGGCAAGACGTTGTGCTGTTTTTGAGCCTATGCCGGGTAATTTTTCAAACTGCTCAGCAAGGCGTGCGAGGGGAGCTATATTGTATGATGACATTATCAGAACAATCCCGGAATGTTAAGTCCGCCTGAAATTTTTTCCATTGTTTCTGCCTTATCATCGGCAGCCTTTCTAAGAGCTTCGTTAGTAGCGGCGATGATAAGGTCGCTCAGCATTTCTATATCCTCAGGATCTACAACTTCAGGCTTAATATTGATTGACTTAATCTCCATTTTACCTGTAACAACAACGTCTACGGCACTGCCTCCGGCTGTAGCTGTGTATTCTCTTACTTCAAGTTCTGTGCTTGCTGCGTCCATTTCTTCCTGCATCTTCTGTGCCTGCTTTGCGATTTGCTGAAGATTTGTAGGTGTTCCGCCTCTTGGTATTCTTGCTTTCATAATTTTTTCTTCCTTTCAAATATGTTATTCTTCTTCGACAGGTACCCCTGCCTGTTTTGCTTTTTGCAAAAATTCAGCCATAGGGTCATTCTGTTGTTCTTGCTGTTCTTGCTTTTTGTAAGGTCCGAGCTTATATACTCTGCCTGTTACTTCACGCACAGCTTCTCTCATTCTTTCTCTCTGAGAGGGCTGTTTAAGTAATTTGAACGCAAGCTGATTATCGGAGTCTATCAGTATATAATCACCGCTGATATACGCCTTTGTATTTTTAAATGAAGTTGCAATGGTAATTGAATATGTTTTCAGGATATTCAATACCTCTTGCCAGTCCTCCATAGGAACTGCATTTTTAATAATTGTATCATAATCTGTTGTTGTTTGTTTAACAACAGGTCTAGTATGTTGTGAATTTTTCGGTATATTGTCTACTGATATAGTTGCAGACGTTTTACTTATATTTGTATTGTCTGATATAACTTGTGAAACAGAGGGATACTCTATAGGAGTATCTATTTTTTCTGCTTTAGGTGTTTCATTTGGTTGTACCGATTGTTGAACAGGTATTCCACGTTTTATAATTCTTTCAAGTTTTGCGATTCTCGCTGTTAAAGCCTCAACAGATGTATCTAGCTGGGGAGATGTTAGCTTTATCAAAGAAAGCTCCATTTCGGTACGTTTATTACCGCCTTTGAACATTCTGTCGAAACCAGCTTGAAGAATATCCATTATATATATTATATCTTCAAGTGACAGATTATCAGATTGTTGTTTTGCACGCTCTTTTTCCTGTGCGGATAAAATGAGAAGCGATTCAGGATTATTCATTGTTTTTAACAACATTAAACTTCTAAAATGGTCGATAAGCTCTTCGCATAATCTGCCCATATCTTTACTCTCATTGTAAAGGTTTTCCAACAGTCTCAATGCAGAAGTTGTATCTTTATTTATTATGAAATCTGTAATTTCAAATAAATGACTATGTCCTGCTAGTCCTGCTGTTTCGTGAACTATCGGTGTTGTGATATCATTGCTTACACCAATACATCTGTCAAGCAATGACAAAGCATCACGCAAAGCACCGTCTGAAACAGAAGCTATAAGCAATGCGGCATCATCAGAAAGATTTACATTTTCCTGTTGTGCAACAAACTTTAGTCTGTCTGCAATATTTTGTGCCGGAATTCTGTGAAAATCGAAACGCTGACATCTTGAAAGAATTGTAGCAGGTAATTTGTGAACTTCTGTTGTTGCAAGAATAAATACAACGTGAGAGGGAGGTTCTTCAAGAGTTTTCAGTAAAGCATTAAAAGCACCTGCCGAAAGCATATGAACCTCATCAATAATATAAACTCTGTATTTTGCTTTTGTTGGCGTAAAAGCTGCTTCTTCTATAATGGTGCGTATGTTATCTACACCGTTGTTGCTAGCTGCATCTATTTCAGCAATATCCAGAACAGAGTTGTCATCAATTCCTTTGCAGATTTCACATTCACCGCAGGGATTACCGTCCTTAGAATTAATACAGTTTACAGCTTTAGCCATAATTTTGGCACAAGTAGTTTTTCCTGTACCACGAGAGCCTGTAAAAAGATAGGCGTGATTAATTCTGCCAGATTTAAGTTCATTTTTCAGAGTGACAGTTACTTGTGGCTGTCCTGCCACGTCTTCAAATATTTTGGGCCGCCATTTGCGGTACAATACCTGATACATAGATGTAACCAGCCTTTCTGAAATTTATAAAGAACCAAAATAAAAGAGCAAGACAGACGGTCGCTTCCTGTGCAAATGCGAACGACAGACTTACTGTATCGCATCAAGAAATCTGCTTAATGCTGCTCGGTTCCCCGCCTGACATGGTTCACAGCACCCAATCGTACAGGGCCTGTCGTTCACATTTACATAGGAATTCTAATTCTGACTTGCTCAGTTAACCGCCAAAGCGATTGCAGTACTAATTATAATATATATCACATCAAAAATCAAGTATTTAAAAAGAGATTTTTTAGTTAATTTTTTGTTAATAAAAAATTAACAGAAGATTTTATACACTCAAAGGCTTGCAACTTGTTATATGATTTCAAACCTTTGAGTGTATAGTAATCATTGTTTAGGGAGTATCTGATACTAAACATCATTTAAAATACAGAAATCA
>JAXJXA010000378.1:0-9607 GCA_036307745.1 Acutalibacteraceae bacterium
TGGTTTATTTGAAGAAAGTCTGGAGTATTTTGATGAAAGTGGATTTGAGATTACATATATAACCCGTGACCTTCACAACAGTGATGTGAAGTATAATGTTGAAACTGAACACGAAAAGATGTTTTCTGCTGAGGGTATTCCTATAAAATATTGTGTAGCTGTATATAAATAGTTTTTACTCTTAGAATACTGAAATTATTAGATAATATTTTTGCTCTTTAATAAGTGTTAGTAAAAAGGATTATTGAAAAATGCGAGAGTGTTGTTCTTAATAATAGTTAATACTACTAGGCTAAAGCTATCGTTCGCAAGCGTTTAAAAAGGTTTGCCTGAGCTTTAGTTGTCTATCCTAATATTTGAAATAGAACTTGTATTTTTTACAAAAACAGAAAAGGAGTGGCTAAGATGAAGATAAAAAATAAATTTACAGCAGTTGTGCTGTTAGCAACATTTGCCACAACACTTCACGGCTGTTCCTTTGCAGGTATTTCTGACAATGACCTTTTACAGCCACCTAAGGCTACCGGTGTGAAAGCAGAAATTCAAAATGTTCTTGAAACCACCACAAAAGGTGACTATAAGTTGAAGTACCCTCAGTCAGGTGACTATCGTTCTGCTATAATTATGTATGATATAGATGGCAATGATGGAGAAGAGGCAATAGCATTCTATAAAACCGGTAAAGACAATGCTTCTGTAAATATTATTTTTATGAAAGATGTAGGTGGTAAATGGGAGGCTATAAAGTCATTTACTAATGCCAATTCAGAAGTTGACAGAGTTTGTTTTGGCGATGTTGACAATGATGGGTGTAATGAGGTTATTGTAGGTTGGTCATCATATTTGACAGAAGGTAATCAAATTACCTTATATAATTATAATAATGATATTATTGATCAAATAGTGGTTAACGATGATACAACATATACTGATATGATTCTTATGGATATAACTAATGATCAGGTTAATGATTTGGTGGTTCTTACAAGTTTTGCAGATGAAAAATTGTCAAAAACAAATACATCAGCACGTTTGTACAGCAGTTGTATTAACGGCAAATTTTCTAAGGTGTCAGAAATTCCCATCACATCAAAGATTATAAGTTATTCACAGGTTTTGCAGGGAAATATTAGTAAAAATGTAAAAGGTTTGTTTATTGATGGTTATACAGCTAATCAGAATGAACAGCTTACAGAGGTTCTTTATTATTCAGATGAAATAAAAAGTCTAGCAGCTCCTTTATATATATCAGACGAAGACGAAAAATTCGAGAATATTACATTGCGAAATACTGCAACATTATGTAAAGATATCAATAGTGATGGAATTATTGAGATACCGTCACCTTATACACCAATTATTAGTGGATACGAAAATACATCTTGTCCAATTAATAGATGGTGTAAGATTAATCTGGAGGACAACAGTTATATAGAAACGGAACAAACTGTTGCGAGTTATTCTGATGGATATTATTTTGTTTTGCCTAAAGAATGGTATGAGAAAATAGCTGTTGTGAATGACAATACTACACGAACTACAACATTTTATGAGATTTCAGATATAAAAAGCAGTTCGAAAGTGCCTACAGAAAATTCTACTGATATTGGTTCTGAAAGTGCCACTGTACCTGACCTTGAGAAAAAAGATGAAGAATCAACTGAACTTTCTACAGAAAAGAATACAGAACAACAAATTATAGAAATAAACAACGAGTCTTTGCTTACGATTAAGGTCTTTTCTGAAAAGGTATGGGAAAATGAAAAAAAAGAGAGATTAGCCGAGGGATATAATGTATTAGAACAGGAAAACGGTTTGGTATATACTTGTAAATTGGGTAAAAGTAATAGTAGTGGACTTAATTTATCTACAGAGCAAGTTAGTAGTAACTTTAAATTGATACAGTGATTGCATTAAGGAGATAACGTAATGAAAAAAATATTAGTATGTGAAGATGAAGCGGCTATAAGAGATTTCGTAGTTATAAATCTTGTAAGAGCAGGTTACGATGTTATAGAAGCAGACTGCGGAGAAATGGCTTTGCAGAAGTATGAGGAAAACAATGGAGATATTGATGTTGCATTACTTGATGTTATGATGCCTGGTATAGATGGTTTTCAAGTTTGTAAAGAATTAAGAAAACGTAATGGTGGTATTGGCATTATAATGCTTACAGCAAAAACTCAGGAAATGGATAAGGTAACAGGACTTATGCTGGGTGCTGATGATTATGTAACAAAGCCATTTTCACCTTCTGAGCTTACTGCAAGGGTAGATGCTCTTCACAGGCGAGTTGTGCTGGCACAGCAGAGTAAAGAGAACAACTTTAAAGAGGAGCTGAAATCTGGAGTTTTTGTACTTAATTTGCGTAATCGTGCATTGCTGAAAAATGGAAAAATGATTGATCTTACACAAGTTGAATTTCAGATTATGGAATACTTCTTTTCAAATCCTGGTGTTGCACTGGACAGACTTAATATTCTTACCCATGTATGGGGTGATTCTTATGTTGGTGAAGATAAGATTGTCGATGTTAATATAAGACGTTTAAGAATGAAAATAGAAGATGAGCCTTCAAATCCAAAATACATAGTTACAGTATGGGGACTTGGATATAAGTGGGAGGCATAATTTCTATATTGCGATATTTTTACTATTGTATGATAAATTGATTTATGTTATGGAGGGATAAGATGAAGAAGGGTATAACAACACGATGGCTGATGAATACATTTGGGGTAATTTTGGTTGTAGTGGTTGTACTGATTATTATTTTATCCCTTGTTTTGCAAAACTATTATTATAATGGAATACATCAGACTCTAAATGGAAGAGTAGATGAACTTAGTAATGTTTTTGGTAATTATACCTCAGAAAATTATAAGGAATTTGATAAAAATTCCCGAAGTTATGTTGAAAATTTTGCAGATAAAGAAAGTATGGAGATGATGATTCTTGATCCTGTTGGTAATATAACAATTACTTCCACAGGTTTTTCTCCTGAAAAATCTCTTGATATGCCTGATTATAACAATGCTCAGACTGACAGTGATGGTTATGGATTTTGGATCGGGAAACAGAACGATGAATCTATAATGGCTGTAACGAGAATTATTAATGACAACAATGGAAACAGACTTGGTGCAGTAAGATATTGTGTATCGCTGGAACCAGCAAACAGACAAATTTTTGTTATGGTTATGCTTATGATTGTTGTGGGATTGTTTATCTTGTTTTTTGTTATGTTATCTGGTGCTTATTTTGTACGTTCAATCGTTAACCCGATTCAGGAAATTAATGAGGTTTCTAAGAAAATTGCAGAAGGACATTTTGAGGCAAGGCTTGAAAAACGTAATAATGATGAAATTGGGGAGCTGTGTGATTCTATAAACTATATGGCACAGGAGTTGGGTGTAGCTGAAAAGCTGAAGAATGACTTTATTTCATCAGTGTCACACGAACTGAGAACTCCACTTACTGCAATTAAGGGGTGGGCTGAAACAATGCGTATGGGTGATACCCCTGACTTCAGAACTATGGAAAAGGGTATGACAGTTATTGTAAATGAATCAGAACGTCTTACAGGTATTGTTGAAGAATTGCTAGATTTTTCAAGAATTCAAAGTGGCAGAATGGTTATAAATATGGAGCGAATTGATTTGCTTGCCGAACTGGATGAAGCCATTTATATGCTTCGTGAACGTGCATTGAACGAGGGCAAACATTTAATTTATGATGAACCGGAGTTTGTTCCTCCTGTACAGGGTGATAAAAATCGTTTACGACAAGTGTTTATAAACATAATTGACAATGCACTAAAGTATACACCTGAAAGCGGCGTTATTGGTATTGAGGTTAAACATAATCAAGATATTATAACTATAGCTATAAGCGATAACGGTTGTGGTATACCTGCTGAACATTTGCCAAGGATTAAGGATAAATTCTATAAAGCAAACCAGACTCAAAGAGGATCAGGAATTGGACTTGCTGTTGCAGATGAAATTATGCACTTGCATAATGGTGAAATTGATATAGAAAGCACTGAAAATATAGGCACAACTGTAACGCTTACATTCCCTGTTGATAAGGGAACAGATGAACAAGGCAAAGGAGATAAATAATGGGTGAATCAAGAAAAGAACATATAAAAAAGATAACTTCTATAGGTGGTTCAGCACTTATAGAAGGTATAATGATGCGTGGTCCCCAAAAAACAATGGTGGCTGTACGTACAGGAGAGAATGAAATATATACTGAAGAATTAGAATTTCAGAGTCTAGGTTCAAAATTTAAGATTTTTAGATTACCTCTTATAAGAGGTGTTATAGGTATGATAGATTCAATGAGATTAAGTTATAAAGCACTTATGATTTCTGCCGATAAGGCTATTGAAAGTATACCTGAAGACGAACAAGAAGAACCGTCAAAGTTTGAAAAATGGCTTGATGAAAAAATGGGAGAAAAGTTCGTAAAAGTGCTTATGGCTTTGTCAATGGTAGTTGGTGTAGCTATTGCAGTCTTATTGTTCTTTATGGTTCCAACTTGGCTTTATAATCTACTTTCTGATTCATTAGGTGGAAGTGAAAGTTTGTCTTGGGTTGGTGACAGATTTTTCAGATCATTGTTTGAAGGTGTAATAAGAATAGTTCTTTTTCTGTTGTATGTAATTCTTTGTTCACAAATGCAGGATATGAAGCGTGTTTTTCAATATCACGGTGCAGAACATAAAACAATTTTTTGTTATGAAAGCGACGAAGAACTTACAGTTGAAAATGTAAAAAAACATACACGTTTTCATCCAAGATGTGGAACAAGTTTTCTTGTAATTATGTTGTTGGTTGGAATTATAATCGGCTTGTTTATACCTATAACAAATCCTGTATTGAGAACGGTGGTTAAGCTACTTCTTCTGCCCGTAACTTGTGGTATTGGATATGAGCTTATAAAAATTTGTGGAAGATATGATAATAAATTGACACGAATTATCGCTGCACCAGGCTTGTGGGCACAGAGAATTACTACAAAAGAGCCTGACGAGTATATGATTGAAGTTGCTATTAAGGCAATGAAAGCAGTTATTCCTGAAAATGGCGAGGATATTCTTAGTTGTCCTGCTAAAAAATAAAAGTATTAATAATAGAAAGAAGTAATATGTATGACGTATAATATGTTGTACAGGTACATATTGGACTTATTGAAAAAGGCAGGAATTGATTCTCCTGCCTTTGATACTTTGTGCCTGTTTGAGTCAGTATTTGATATGAACCGACATAAGCTTATAATGGAAGGGAATAGAAAAGTACTACAAGAGGATAGTGACAAAATATTAAAAATGGCAGAAAGGCGTGCCTCGGGCTATCCATTGCAGTATATTGTCGGAAAATGGGAATTTATGAATCTTGAATTTTTTGTAGGTGACGGTGTTCTGATTCCTCGTGAGGATACTTCGGTAGTTGTAGAACTTTGCCTTGATGGTATAAAAGAACGAGGCTTCAAAAATCCTGTTATTCTTGATCTGTGTGCAGGCAGTGGGGCAATAAGTGTGGCACTGGCAAAATATGCAGATAACTCTAAAGTTACAGCACTGGAACTTTCCCAAAAGGCTATGCAATATTTGAGAAAGAATATTGCATACAATAGTTGTAACAATGTTAGTGCAGTATATGGAGATGTGTTTAAGGACACCTTTAAATTTTCAAAAGATGAGTTTGATGTAATTATCTCAAATCCTCCGTATATAATAACTGATGAGATAAAAACCTTGCAAAAAGAAATACAATTTGAGCCTACGCTGGCATTGGACGGCGGATCTGATGGTTATGACTTTTACAAAAAAATTATAGCTGATTGGACTAGATGTTTGAAAAAAGGTGGCGTATTGGTTCTTGAACTGGGAGAAAATCAATTTGATACTGTAAAAGAGTTGATGATGAAACAAGGTTTTGATAATATAGTTGAATCCTATGATATTCAGAATATTAAGCGAGGTATCAGAGGAGTAAAATTAAGAAATTAAAAAGAAACGCTTATGTGTACGATTTATTGGACACATAAGCGTTTTGCAATATTTTGTAGTTGCATTTTCTTTATGTGTGGGTTATAATTATATTAAACAAAACAAACTTTCGTTCAGGAGGGTATTATGGCTAAAGATACAAAGTCTAAAGATTTAAAAATAAAAAATAATCAAACTGCTGAAGAAAAAGTAAAGGCACTTGAAACTGCCATTGGACAAATCGAGAAGCAGTTTGGTAAAGGTGCAGTAATGCGTCTGGGACAAAATCAAGCTATGAATGTCGGATTTGTTCCTACAGGTTCGCTGACACTTGATATTGCACTTGGAATAGGCGGTTTGCCGAGAGGTAGAATTATTGAGATTTATGGACCTGAATCATCAGGTAAAACTACACTTTCATTGCATTGTATTGCAGAAGGACAAAAATGTGGTGGTAATGTAGCATTTATAGATGTTGAGCACGCTCTTGACCCAGTATATGCAGAGGCCTTGGGTGTAGATGTGGATTCTTTGTTAGTTTCTCAGCCAGACACAGGTGAACAAGCTTTGGAAATTGCAGAGGCTTTGATACGTTCAGGGGCTATTGATGTAATAGTAATTGACTCTGTTGCTGCTCTTGTTCCAAAGGCAGAAATTGACGGTGATATGGGTGATTCTCATGTAGGTTTGCAGGCACGTTTGATGTCACAGGCGTTAAGGAAACTTGCAGGTGCTATTTCAAAATCCAATTGTGTTGCAATATTCATTAACCAGTTAAGAGAAAAGGTAGGAATAGTTTATGGTAACCCTGAAGTTACTCCTGGTGGTAGAGCTTTAAAATATTATTCATCTGTTCGTATAGAAGTAAGACGTGAGGAAACTCTCAAAAATGGTACTGAGATGATAGGTGCAAGAACAAGAGCTAAGGTTGTAAAGAATAAAATTGCACCACCTTTTAAAGAAGCTCACTTTGATATTATGTATGGTAAGGGTATTTCAAGAACAGGAGAGTTGCTTGACCTTGCAGTAGATAGAGATATTATACATAAGAGTGGTGCTTGGTTCTCTTATGGTGATGAAAGATTAGGACAGGGTAGAGATAATATAAAGAATTTGCTTCAGGAAAATAAGGAACTTGCGGATGAAGTAGAGCAGAAGGTTTTGCAGGCTATTTCAGAAGAACGTGAAAATGCACGTACTAAAAAGTCTGACAGAAAGAATGAAAAAGCTTCAGAAAGAAAAGAAAAGGTTATTGAAGATAAGATAATGGATAATATTCAGCCTGCTGTTGACACAAAAGACATTGATATTATGGTTGAGGATTAATATATGCTTATAACGGCAGTTGAACCACGCAAAAAATCTATGAGTGCCATCTATATAGATGGTGAATTTGCGATGAACCTGGATACAATGACCCTGCTTGAAAACCGAATAAAAGCAGGTGTTGAGATTACTGATGAGGAATTATACAGTCTTATACAAAAATCAGATGCACACAGAGCTAAAGAACGGGCATTATATTTAATTACTTATCGTGATCATTCTAAAAAAGAGCTTACAGAAAAAATAAAGCGTACTTGCTCAGAGGATGCCGCTCAACAAGCGGCACAGCATATGGAAGAACTTGGACTTATAGATGATGAAAATTTTGCCCGTAAATATGCCAACGAGCTACTTCGTAAAAAACATATGTCACCAAAAGCTATACAGTATAAATTACATGAAAAAGGTATTTCTCCTGAAACTATTGAAATTATTAGGGAAGAACTTGAATTTGATCCTTATGAAGAGATAAGGGCTGTTCTCAACAAAAAGTATTCTGACTATGCTGATGATGAAAAAGTAAAAAAAAGAGCTATTGCTGCTCTTCAAAAACTTGGATGGAGTTGGAGCGATATTAAGTGTGCAATGGAAGCAGACTATTAAAAATACTATAGATATACAGAATATATCTTTGATTTATATAACAATCTGTAGAATATATTCTTAGAGTATAAAATCAATTTTGTGATAAAATTTGTCACAGATAGTAATATTATACTTTTTTGTGATAAGTTTTGGTGAATTATTGATGGTTTTTGTTGATTTGTCTGGTTACTGCATTTAGCAATAATAATAAAAGTGTTTAATGGTGATTATATTTTTATGTTTTATTTGACAAAAGAATTTCTTAAAGGTATAATTATAGTATGAGTTTAAATATATAGGAGGAATTTTGATGTCTGACTCTAAATTGCTTTGTGATATTTGTGGAAGCAAAATTATTGTGCAGGCGGGCGGTCAGTTTGGTATTTGCGAAAATTGTGGAACCAAGTATTCAATAGAAAGAATGAGAGAAATTATTGAAGCGTCTAATGCACATATTGTAAAAAATAGGGAAGATGTGGAACGCTGGAAATCTATGCTTGCTATGTATCTGAAGAATTTTGACTTTATAGCAGCTGAAAATGCAGTAAAGAAGATTCTTGAGGTTGATAACAGCGACAGAGATGTACAGAACTTATATAAATATCTTCAGGTATGGAAGTATATTGACATTAAGCACGGTGTTCTGATTAAATATACCGGACGAGCTGACACAGTTATTGTTCCCGGTGGTGTTAAAGTTATAGAGCGTGAGGCTTTCAGGGGTAACAGATATCTTAAAGAAATTGCATTGCCTAATAGCCTAAAAATGATTGACGATGAAACTTTCAGTGAGTGTCAGAGCCTTGCATCTATTACAATTCCTAAAGGTGTAACTAAGATTGGTGATGGTGCTTTTCGTGGTTGTGTTGCTCTTACAACAGTGCATATACCTCCAAGTGTAACTAGGATCGGCGAAAGTGCTTTCCGTGGTTGTTGCTCTTTGAAAGCTATTCACTTACCCGATACTATTACAAGTATTGGTGATTATGCTTTTTGTGGTTGTAGTCGTCTTGCTAACTTACAGATTCCGGTAGGTGTTACACACATTGGTGAAAGAACATTTAGTAATTGTAGTAGCTTGAAGAATGTACAAATTCCAACTGGTGTTACAAGTATTGGAGAAAGTGCTTTTGGCAGTTGTAGTGGTTTGATTGATTTAGATATTCCAAATAGTGTTGTATCTGTAGGTAACGGTGCTTTCCGTGGTTGTAGCAGTTTGCAAAGTGTTCGTATGGCAAACAGTGTTACAGATATGGGAGAATATGCTTTCTGTGGTTGTTATGCACTAAAGAGTGTACATATTTCAAGTGGTATTTCATCAATAAAAAGTGGTGCATTTGCTAGTTGTAACAATCTTAACGATGTATATATACCAAATAGTGTTACAAGTATTGGAAATGGTGCTTTTGCAGGAACACCTTTTGGTAGGAAACAGCATGACTGGATAATCTCACTTAAATGTCAGTGGTGTGGTGGCTCCTTTAGCTCAGTTGAAGGACATTGCTCTAATTGTGGCAGAAAGCGTGACTATTCTATTAATAAGAAATTACAAACTAATAAAAAGATACGTAAATAGTTTTGATATAATTATTTTACAACAAAAGGCAGAGCAAATACGCTCTGCCTTTTGTTGTGTATCAGATATTATGAATTGGATCTATCGCAAATGTTGGGGTAGACAATTAAAGTTTAGGTCAA
>JAXJXA010000379.1:0-3422 GCA_036307745.1 Acutalibacteraceae bacterium
AATCTTTTACCGATTTTAAAAGGTGTTTAGTATAATTTATCTTTATATTATATCTATTATATGACAAGCACCCCTGTTCAAACGAACAGGGGTGCTTGTTGTATTATACTAAACTTATAATATTATCCTTTTACAGCACCGGCAACAATACCCTTAATAATATACTTCTGACAAACCAGATAGAATATTATGATAGGAATAATTGAAAGGACAATCATAGCCATCATATTAGCCATATCAATAGAACCATAACCACCTCTTAAGTATTGTATAGCCATTGGTAATGTTTTTGTGTCTGATGTGTTAAGTAACAGATAAGGAAGTAGATAGTCATTCCATATCCACATTGCATTAAGAATTGCAACTGTTATTGCTGTTGGCTTTAGAATAGGGAATACAACAAGGAAGAAAGTACGGATAGGACCGCAACCATCTATCATTGCTGCTTCTTCGATTTCTAAAGGTACGCTTTTTATAAAGCCTACAAACATAAATACAGCCAAACCGGCACCAAAGCCAAGGTAAACGAAAATTATACCAACAATATTATTCAGCTTTAGTGTTGCTGAAATTTGAGTCATAGGATACATTACCATCTGGAATGGCACTATCATTGAAAATGCACACAGCAAGTAAAGTAGTTTAGAATACCACTTTTTAACACGAACTATAAACCACGCACACATTGATGTACAAAGTACAATAAGTGCTACAGCAAATACTGTAATAAACAGTGAAGTCAAAAATGAACTGAAGAATCCGATTTTTTCTGCACCTTGAAGATAGTTATCAAATCCTACAAATGATTCACCTGTAGGGAATGCAAATGGCTCTGTACTAAGGTAGTTTTTTCCTTTAAAGGAATTCATAAGAACCAAAAGAATAGGAGCAATGAATATAATCGCCAAGACGATTAAAAGAATAAAAAACGGATAATCCTTAGCTTTCATTTTAGGTGAAGACTCTTTATCAGTTTTTCCAGTAGTTTTTTTCACAACTGTAGATTTCTTTTGTACATAGGCACCCATAACTCCATTTTCATCTACAATGGGAGTTTGTATAACTATGTTATCTAATATTTTTTCAGCCATTAGCTTTCAACCTCCTTACTTCTTGTAAAGTACAGCTGAGTAAGGGCTATTATTGCAACAATTATGAAGAATACAACTGCTTTTGCTTGTCCAACACCTTGGTATCCAACTCTGCCATAGAATGTATTGTAAATATCCAGTGCAAGCATTTGTGTTTCTTTACCTGGAGCACCTGCTGTTAAAGCAAGGTTCTGGTCAAATAGTTTAAATGAGTTTGTAAGTGTAAGGAATGTACATATTGTTACAGAAGGCATAACCTGAGGAATAGTGATTCTTGTGAGTTTTTGGAAACTGGTTGCACCATCAATATCAGCTGCTTCTAACAGGTCAGGGGAGACGTTTTGTATTCCCGCGACATAAATAATCATCATATATCCTATTAACTGCCAGTTCATAAGAATTACAAGTCCCCAAAATCCATAGGAGGCGTCATATGTAATTGATAAATCAAAAAATGAAAGCACGCCATTGATAATCATAAGCCAGATATAACCAAGAACAATACCGCCTATAAGGTTTGGCATAAAGAATACTGTTCTGAATATGTTAGTTCCTTTTAAGCCCTTTGTTAATAGTAATGCCAGCAGAAACGCAATAACATTTATTGTTATTACAGAAACTATTGTAAATTTTACAGTAAACCAAAGTGCATTTACAAAGTTATCGTCCTGAAAAGCTTTCAGATAGTTGTTAATACCAACCCATTTGGCATCTGATACCGTTTTAAATTTGGTAAACGATAGATAAATACCCATTATAAATGGTGCAATAAAGGAAATGATAAATGCTACTACTGTTGGCAAAACAAATACCGGAAACCATCTTTTTATTGCTTTTTGCATTAATTTATTCCTCCTTTTTATATAATAAAAGTCTATTAAACGCCATCTCCCGCATCCTATGTTCTGGGTGCGGGAGATTTTAATTAATGACACAATTATAAAACTAAAGAATAATTATTCGCTCTTTAGTTCAACCTCTGTTTTCCAAGATGATTTAGCGTTGTCAACAACCTTTGACCACTCTTCCTGACCTTGAACATACTTCAACAGATCTGCACCAAAGTCTTGTTTCCACTGCTCACTAGGAATACCCTGGAATGTCCAAGCTACAGACTCAACACCGTCTTTTTCCATCCAACCAAGAACTTCTTTTGCAAGAGGATTGTCTGGTTTTTCATCGTCAGTGAATGTTGTGAAAGGAGCAATAAAGCCTAAATCTTCAACAACTGCCTTTTTACCATATTCAGAAGAGAACAACCACTCAAGGAAGTCGATAGAAGCCTGTTGCTCAGCAGGATCAGCCTGGTTGTTGATTGCAAAGTAGTTTTCTGTACCAATACACAGACCCTGATTTTCCTCACCGTCAACACCTGTATAAATTGGTAAGTACTTAATATCATCAGCTTCAACAACATTACCCTTTGTCTGAGAAATCTGATCCCAAGCCCAGTTACCGTTCTGAATCATTGCAACATTACCAAGAGCAAATTCGCCCATTGATTCATCAACAGTTTTTGAACCCAACTGATTCTTTTCTGTGCAAGAATTATTTGTATACAGGTCAAAAATATTCTTAAAGTTATCTGAGTACTTAAATCCAAGCTCTTTTGAGTTGAGACAACTTAAGATAGAACTTTCGTCGTCACTCTTGAACTCATAGTACAAAGGCAGATTCATAAGGTGTGTCTGCCATCTCCAGTCATCACCAGTCTTAAGTGATGTAGAACCAAATACACCTTTAATACCAAGCTCATCTTTAATCTTTGTCATATCTTCAACAACTTCTTTGAGCTTGTCATATGTATTAATTTCGTCCATACTCTTATACTCTGTTGACTTTTTGTCAGAGCTAAAGTATTTTTCCATAATAGCATTATTGTAAATGATACCATAACCTTCAACAGCGTAAGGAACACCGTAAACACCGTCACCGCTCTTTACAGCAAGAGTTTTGTCTGACAATGTATTATAGAACTCAGTGTCGCTTAGGTCGGCACAATAATCTTTCCAGTTTTCATAACCAACAGGACCGTTAATTTGGAAGATAGTAGGTGCTGTGTCAGCGTTTGCCATCTGTGTTGTAAGAGTTTTCTCATATTCACCAGATGCAGCTGTAGAAACTTTAACCTTGATACCTGTTTCTTCCTCATACTTTTTTGCGATTTCTTCATACTTATCAGAAATCTCAGGTTTAAAGTTAAGATAGTAAATTTCCTCAACTTCGCTGGTGTCAACTTTTGATGAACTGCTGAGTTTAGATTCTCCGCTACTTGAACTGCTATCGGATTGGTCACAACCTGAAAGAGCAATAGCCGAAGCACTCATACAA
>JAXJXA010000380.1:0-2262 GCA_036307745.1 Acutalibacteraceae bacterium
CTACATCAGTGCCTTTCAGTAGTTCAAGCTCGGATGTAGTAATGCTTCTGTATTCAGAGTTACCCTTTGTATTTAACATACGGTTAACTTCATCAAGTCTGCTTGTAACAGCTAGAAGCTCGGCTTCGTATTCAAAAGGTTTTTGAGCTTCTAACTTTACCTTTTCCATCTGATGATTATAGTCCTCAAGACTAGATTCTGCCTTGCATTTACGGTCAGATATGGCACTTAGCTTATTATTAAGCCTTGTAATATTACCGTATACATCATCTGACATTTCAACTGAGTAATTAAGGTAGCCTTTGAGGTATGCATAAAGTTGATTATCTTTCCTTGCCACAGAAAGAGTAAAACCTCTGTATTCACCCACTGTAAATTCATCTGTATTTACGTGATGAGGTAAGGTTTCAAACAGTTTGAGTAAATACATACCAGCAGTTTTCTTGTCGGTGTAGGTAGTACCATTAAGCACCATTCTAAACTCATCGTTGTTGACAGGATGTTCATCTACGGTAGCAATATCAAAAGATAAGTCATTAATGAATCGTTCCTTATAAGCAACCTCTTTAGGTATGTTTAATATCATATCCTCAAGTCTGTATTTGTTGTTTAGATAGTCAGCCTTTAGCACCTTTAAGTTCGTATACCTAATATCTAAATCCATCTTTTCTTTAATCAGAGGATTTCCCGTTGCAAGCATTTTTATTTCAGCATAGGAGAGAGCAGACTGGTCAACATCTTCAGCTTCTCTCACAGGTGTTTTTGAACTCATTATTTGAGATATAAACTTCTGTTTATTCTCAATTAACTGGTATGAATAAGCGTCAAATGTATCCTCGGTAACATATCTAAAGACATATACGTCTTCATTCTCATTGCCCTGTCTTAATATACGACCTAGTCGTTGCTCCAGGTCGCTTGGACGCCAAGGACAATCCAAATCGTGCAAAGCAACTAGCTTATCTTGAATATTAGTACCGGCACCCATTTTTTCAGTTGAGCCGAGTAACACTCTGATTTTACCTTGTCTTACATCGCTAAACAACGAAGCCTTTTGTGCGTCTGTATTATAGTTATGGATAAATGCGATTTCTTTCGGTGGAATACCCTTGCTGATGAGCTTATCTTTAATATCATCATAAACATTAAAGCCGTCAGAGGTAGGTGTTGACAAATCGCAGAACAGAAGCTGAGTGCTACGCTGTTCTGCTGTGTCTTGCCATATTTCATATACATTATTAACGCACATATTAACCTTGCTATGCTCAAAATCAGGTAAATCAGGATTAACTATACGCTGGTCAACTGCAAGCTTTCTACCATCAGTTGTGATTTTTAGCATATTATCTTTTGATGGGTCAACCAAACCTGAGCGTACTCGGTCTGCACGATTACCACACTCATCTACAAAATCACGCTGTTCTTCACTAGGCTTTGCAACCACTGTTTTAAATTCTGCTTTAGGAACAGGTAAATTAAGCATATCGGCTGTTTGTATATCTGCACATTCTCTAAAGATGTTCATTAGCTCAGGTAGGTTAAAGAACTTTGCAAACCTTGTTTTTTCTCTGTATTTCTTACCTTCAGGAGCAAGCTCGCTTGCTGTAACTGTTGTACCAAAGTTGGAAGCCCAGCTATCAAAGTGAGCAAATCCTAGCTTCTTTAATGTGTCGAACTGTAAATATCTTTGCATAGTATATAGCTCTGACATAGAGTTTGAAACAGGTGTGCCAGTAGCAAACACAATGCCTTTACCACCAGTAGCTTCATCAATATACCTACACTTCATCAGCAAGTCTGCCGACTTATCTGCAGATGATGAGGTTATACCAGCTACATTAGTCATTTTAGTACGAATGTATAAATTCTTGAATTTATGTGCTTCATCAACGAATAAACGGTCAACACCAAGCTGTTCAAAGGTAACTACATCGTCTTTGCTTTTGTCCGAATACAAGTCTTTCATCTTTTTCTCTAGCTTTTTCTTTTCACCCTCAAGTTGCTTGATAGTGAAGTTTTCACCATTTTGAGCCTTTGCTTCAGCAATAGCGTTAATAATCTCATCTATTTCCTCTTGTATAAATGCTTGTTGTCTTTCTAAGCTGACAGGAATTTTCTCAAATTGAGAATGTCCGATAATTACAGCGTCATACTCACCCGTGGCAATTCTTGAGCAGAACTCTTTACGCTTATGTGTGCTAAAGTCATTTTTGGTAGCTACAAGAATGTTTGCTGATGGGTAGAGGGTTAAGAAATCAGCAC
>JAXJXA010000381.1:0-1805 GCA_036307745.1 Acutalibacteraceae bacterium
ATCTTTTACCGATTTTAAACAGTGTTTAGTATTAATGCCCCCAAAAATGGCATTGAGGCTTGACCTAAAACATTTTATATTAAGGTACAAATCGTTTTTTACAGAAAATTTGTACTAAACTAAAAATAGACCCAGTGAGCCGTATTGACTCATAGGGTCTATTTTTGCGACATGGCGAAAAAATTTGGTTCTATTGCAAATGTTGGGATAGAAAAGATTATTGAATAAGTTTGCTTTTCTATATTAGTTGTTTTATTAAAAAAACAGTTCTATATCTGTCTAGTTGTCCATATATATGTAACAGGAAATTTAAAAGGAGGAATTTTAAATGAATGATACTTGTGCAACAGAACGTTTTAATCTTTGTGTAAAAGGCCTTAATCAACGTCTTTATCAGGCTGTTATGAAGATTCCAAACTATATAAAATCCCAGGTGCAAGAAGTGCATATACGCACCAACAGGCCGGTTGCTTTGTATTGTGGAAATATAACTTATTACCTTACTACTGATAATCAAGCAGTATCTTGTTTTACTGATAATATGCTTATAGTTACAGTAAGTGATGTACAGGAATGTTTTCAGAATATATGTTGTTATTCTGTATACACAAGACAATCAGAGATAAGAAACGGCTATGTTACTATGCGTGGCGGACATAGGGCAGGAATATGTGGAACAGCAGTTTACAATAATACTGATATTATGAACATCCGAGATATTTCTTCAATTAATCTTAGAATTGCCCGAGAAATAAAGGGTGTTTCAGAAAGTATATTAAAAAGTATAAACCTAGACAAAGGTGGAGTTCTCATATGTGGAGTACCTTCCTGCGGAAAAACAACAGTGTTGAGGGATATATCAAGAATTTTGTCAATCGAAAGAAATCTAAAGGTATGCGTTGTAGATGAACGTGGTGAGCTTGGAGGTACATATTCAGGTGTTGTACAAAATGATCTGGGTATGTGCGATGTTCTTGACGGATATAGTAAAAAAGATGGAATTATGCACGCTATACGCTGTATGTCGCCTAATGTGGTTGTGTGTGATGAAATTGGTACAGATGAAGAGGCTGTAAGTATCAGAGAATGTCTGAACAGTGGCGTTTCTGTTCTTGCTTCAGCACATTGTGCAGATTTAAAAGAACTACTCACGAAACCTCAAACACGTAGTTTGTTAGATACGGGTGCTTTTGAATATATTGTTTTCTTATCGGATAGAAAAACTCCTGGAGTGATGAAAGAAATATACACGTTGGAGGAATTACATAATTATGAAATTGATAGGGTGTATTCTGGTACTTATAAGCAGCACAGTCACAGGTTTTTATCTGTCAGCGGTACTCAAAAGAAGAATGATGTTATTTAGTCAGCTTGCATTGTTTACAGGTAATATTTCTTCTTCTATACGCTACAATGCTTTTGATGTTTACACTATTCTGCAGCAAGAATGTATGAATACAGATGTACCATTTGTAAAATGTGCTTTAAGTAATCTTCAAAACGGATTAAATGTTTCTCAAAGTTGGAGTAGTGCAGTTGATTCTTTACCATCATATTATGGTTTGTCAAAAGACGATAAAAATATAATCAAACAGTTTGGCAGTAAACTTGGTGCAACAGATACAGAGGGACAAACAGGTCATTGTGAATACTTTAAAAATATGTTTTTAGCAAGAGCAGAACAACTAAGAGATGAATATTCACAAAAATCTAAACTTTATCATTCATTAGGTTTTTTCTGCGGACTTGCACTGATTATTGTATTAATTTAAAATTATTAATACTAGGGCTGTTTGAAAAATCAA
>JAXJXA010000382.1:0-1865 GCA_036307745.1 Acutalibacteraceae bacterium
GGTATGACAGGTACCGCTATGACAGAGGAATCTGAGTTTGGTGAAATTTACGAGCTGGATATTATTGAAATTCCTACAAATCGTCCTGTTCAGAGAATTGATGAGCCTGACCTTATCTTTAAAAATGAAAAAGGTAAGTTCAATGCGGTTATTGATGATATAATTGAATGTCACGAAAAAGGACAGCCTGTTTTGGTTGGTACAATTTCTATTGAAAAATCCGAATTATTAAGCAGTATGCTTAAACGTCGTGGTATAAAGCACAATGTACTTAATGCTAAACAGCACGAAAAAGAGGCTGAAATTGTAGCACAGGCAGGTAAAAAGGGTGCTGTAACAATAGCAACAAATATGGCAGGTCGTGGTACAGATATTATCCTGGGCGGTAATGCAGAATTCCTGGCACTATCTGAAATGAGAAAACAGGGCTTTGATGAAGAACTTATTTCTCAGGCTACAAGCTATGGCGAAACAGATGATCAGGAAATTCTTAACGCAAGAGAAACTTTTAAAGAGCTTAACCAGAAGTATAAGGATGAACTTAAAGACGAAGCTGACGAAGTAAGAAAAGCAGGCGGTTTGTATATTATCGGTACAGAGCGTCACGAATCACGTCGTATTGATAACCAGCTCAGAGGTCGTTCAGGTCGTCAGGGTGACCCCGGTAAAAGCCGTTTCTATCTGTCAACAGATGACGATCTGATGCGTTTGTTTGGCGGAGAGAGAATGGAAGCCGTTATGACAAGGCTGAATACTCCTGAGGATATGCCTATTGAAAATAAAATGCTTTCCAGCATTATTGAAAGTTCACAGCAGAAGGTTGAAGGCAGAAACTTTGCTATCCGTAAGAATGTACTTCAGTATGATGATGTTATGAACAAGCAGAGAGAGATTATCTATTCTCAGCGTGATCAGGTGCTTAACGGAGAGAATATAAAAGATGTTGTGGTTAAAATGATTAACGAGAACATTGAAGAAACAGTTAAGCTATATTGCGATGACAATATTCTGCGTGAGCAGTGGAATGTAGGAAGCCTTAAGGATTACTACACAGGCTGGGTTGTTGACGAAGATGACGATTGTCTTGACTTTACACTTGACGAGCTTGCAGATATGGATAATAAGAAGATAATTGAAATTCTGCAAAATAAGGCAAGTGAAGTATACGAAGAAAACGAAAAGCTGTTGCCTGAAGAAACAATGCGTGAGATGGAGCGTGTTTATCTCTTAAAGAGTGTAGATACTTACTGGATGCAACATATTGATGATATGGATAACCTTAAGCAGGGTATAAGACTTCGTGCATATGGTCAGAAAGACCCTGTTGTTGAATATCGTCTTGAAGGCTTTGATATGTTTGATCAGATGATTGACTCAATCAGAGAGAATACTGCAAAGCTATGTTTGTCTGCACCTAAGAAGATAGCTGAGATTCAATCACGTCAGATTGCAGAGGTAGAAAGAGCAAAGGCTATTCGTGCAGAGCGTATAAAGGCTTTACAACAGGCAAAAGAAAAGGCACTTTCACAGGGTGAAAATGCTGATGAAATCGAAAAGGAAATTGCCGAAGAGGAGCAGGAAAGCGAAAGCCCGGCAGTTGTAATCAAGCGTGAGCAGATGGCTAACCCTACTTCAACCAGTGGTGGTTCAAGCGATGAAAAGCATAATACAACTGTACGCAACAAGAACAAGGTTGGTCGTAATGATCCTTGTCCTTGTGGTAGCGGTAAAAAATACAAAAAGTGTTGTGGTAAAGATGAATAAAAACTAGATGAGTTTTTTATGTTACGCACAGCACGTCTCATACAATCTTCAACGCTACTTCGTAGCTATTAAACAGCGGATTTTATCCACTGTTTAAATGA
>JAXJXA010000383.1:0-4270 GCA_036307745.1 Acutalibacteraceae bacterium
TGACGTATTTCGAGGATTTTTAACACAGAAAGCACCGTTTTGGGGCAAAATAGACAGTACTTTTGATTTTTCAAACAGCCCCTAGTATCAATATGTTTTTATACAGAAACATCCTGCCAAGCCGTTGTCACATAGAAAACGACTTGGCAGATCAAAAATTATACAAACACAAGAGGCTCACCTGTAAATATATTCACACCACAGTTAAGTTCAATACAACTGATAACAACAATAATAATTCCTACCACAGCTGTATAAATTAGAAATATGTACATTCTGTCTTTTCTTAACATCCATTTAAACAGCAATATGGCAACAAAGCCTACAACAACAGACATAATAACACCAAATATAACAGGTAAAATCATATCGCCAGTTATCTGTCCTGCCTGAGCCGCCTCTTTGCCCTCAAGCAATGCTGCTGCCAGAATAGACGGAATACCCAATACAAAAGCATAATCCAAAGCCTTCTGCTTATTAATTCCACGTAGCTCTCCAACAGCCAATGTTGAGCCTGAGCGTGAAATACCGGGGAAAATTGCTGCAAACATTTGTGCCACACCAATACTCAAAGCATCAATAACATTCAGATGATATCTGCCTCCACCGCTTTTTTTTATAATACCCTTGGCTTTATATTTCCTTTCAGTAATTTTATTTGCACAGTTTCCGAGTGTAAGTAAAATACTCGTAGCTATAAGAGATATACCAACCACAATGAGATATCCGCTTTTGCCCGACCATATTTCAGCAAGGTCTTTTGCTGTCAATCCGTTTGCAAAAGGCAAAGGAAGAAATAATAAGAATAATGGTATCAAACCTACTATCAGCATAATTACTAAATTCTGATCCTCGTCCATTTTACTCCACTTATATTTTCCTGTTACTATACTTTTTATCATTTTGACCAGAGCAACTAAAAGTCTGCCTATCAGCTTGTAATATACAACAACCACTGCAAGCAACGTTCCTATATGTAACATTACATTAAAAAACAGATTACTTTCGCTGACTCCAAGAATATGTTGTGAAATAGCAAGATGACCACTACTTGACACAGGCAAGAACTCTGTAAGCCCCTGAACTATGCCCTGAATAATGGCTTCAAAAATACTCATATGTAAAATCCTCCTTATATCTGGAATATATATGTTATGTCAGGATAATCCCTTTACCGCCTTTGGCTCCCCTGAGGGGAGCTGTCAGCGTAAACTAAAATAAGAGATATTTTTCAGTTACAAAAAAATTTTTATTATTTAACTGACTGAGGAAGTAACTATCCTTTGAAAATCAGTATATAATCATTATACATCAGCTTCTTTGCAATAATTTGCTAGAAAACGGCTCTGAAAAGTTATCGTAATATAACCATTTCAAAAATATTATTTATCATTCTGCCGATTGTCCTGTTTTTTCTTCTTTTTGCAAGGATTACTTTCATCAATCATACTATAAAGGCGATCAAGGGCATCTCTTATAGTACCTACCTCGTCAATCAAGCCCTCCTCAACAGCCTCTTCACCCTCAAGAATTGTACCAACATCAAGCACAAGCTCCTGAGTATTCATTGCAAGCTCATTGTACCTTCTGCTTGGAATATTGGAATTACTGCTTACAAAGGTATTTATTCTCTCCTGCATTTTTCTGAAATACTCAAAAGCCTGGGGTACACCGAGAGTTAAACCATTAGAACGCACAGGATGAACTGTCATTGACGCTGAACGTGCTATATAGGAATATTTCGTAGCTACGGCCAATGGTATACCTATGGAGTGACCACCACCCAAAACAATAGAAACGGTGGGCTTTTTCATTCCTGCAAGCACCTCTGCAATGGCCAGTCCGGCTTCAACATCTCCCCCGGCTGTATTCAAAAGCACCAAAACTCCCTCAATGTCAGGATTTTCTTCTATTGCCACAAGCTGTGGAATTACATGTTCATACTTAGTGGTTTTATTTTGCGGGGGCAAAACATTATGTCCCTCTATCTGTCCTATTACAGTAAGACAATGTATTATGTGACCGCCCACTGCAATAATTGAGCCACACTCTCTTATCTGTTCAAGGGTATCACTGCTTATAGGGCTTTCATCCTGTGAAAAATCTTCCTGCTCCTCGGTATCAATTTCACATTTCTCATGATTTTTTGCACCACTGTTTTTAGCATTACTTTTATTACTTTTACTATTTTTGCTTCCCACTGCAATGCACCTCCTGAAAAAAGTATTTTCCAGAAGGCGAAAATTATACATATTAATTATAACACCTACAAAAATATAAAGCAACCTAGGAATAATATTTTTGTTTGATTTTGGTTTTTGTAAAAATTGTACAGATTATTAATTTTATTTTACTCTAAAAATTTCATCTGATGTTAACAAAAAATTCGCTTTTTCATATATTGGAAATGTTATACTCTTATCGTGGAGAAAATCCACTAATTTTAAATAAAAAGCAGATATTTTGTCAGCTTTTTATTTGGTTATAGTATTACAAATCAGCCTGCAATATACAGTAAGGAGGTTTTTGTAATGGCTGACAATTTTTTGGTAGGTATATTTGATTTTATCATTCACACAGGAACCGAAATCAACCATAAAGTTGAATTTTCGGGTTTTAGTCATTTGCCACTTAACGAAGAAGATGATGATATTGACTTTTATGATGACCTGTGCGACTATGACGATTCTGACGATTACGCCTATGGTTTTTAGGATAAAATCAAAGAAAACAGCGGGATACATTTGCAGTGTATTCCGCTGTTTTCTTTTCATACTGTTTGAAAAGAAATTATGCTGTACCGTAAAAATTTATTGTTAAAATAATGCTTATGTGGTATAATTTTTTTGTTAATTATTTAATTTAGGAGAGTGTACTGTGAGAAAAAATGCACTAAAAATTACCGCCACTGCTATTGCTTTGGCATTATGTATATCATCTGCAGGATGTATGAACTTCTCTGTAAATAGTAGTTCCGGAAGTAGTAAAAATGAAAGTCAATCTACAAAAAATCAAAATTCCAGCAACAGCGATATTCCTAAAATTGACGTTAAATCTGAATATGAAGATATAAATCTGGACTACGGCTACTATGCCCTTTCAAATCAGGCTGAAAAACAACTTTATAAGGAATTTGAAAGTGTTATTGGAAAAGTGGGTAATGAAAAAGATGATGATGGCTTATATCCAATAGATATTATAGAACTGAAAGACATAAATCTTACCGAAAGCAGTATAAGGATTGTTATAGAAGCCTTCAACTGCGATCACCCCGAAATTTTCTGGGTATCAAACACTTTTGGATATTATACCGACAAAGATATAACAGTGGTTCATCTTTATTCAGTTTTCAGCGGTGACGAAATTCCTGCTATGCAGAAAAAACTGAATACGTCAATAAACGAGTTTATGAGCGATATTCCAAAGGGTTTATCTGAGTACGACCGTGAAAAATTCATACACGACAAATTACTAAAAAATTGCTCCTACTCCAAAAACACAGACAATTCAAAAGACAATCCCAATGCTTTCACAATCTACGGTGCTTTGGTAGAAAATAATGCAGTTTGTGAGGGTTATACCAGAACTATGCAATATCTGTTGAAAACGGTGGGTATTGAAACCATTTCTGTAAACGGGTATAGCAAAAACGAGCTTCACCAATGGTGTATGGTTAATATCGACGATAACTGGTATCATCTTGATCCCACATGGAACGACAAAGAGGACGAAGATGGTCAAAGTATTATGTATTTGTACTTTAATGTAACAGATTCTTTTATTAAGTCTGACCACACCATTGCAAAAAAATACACAAATCTTACAGAAGATGAGCTTTGTGGTAAAGACGATGACAAGTCTGCTGTTTTATTTAATTTGCCTTTACCTAATTGTACATCAGAAGAAAACAGCTATTGTAATATAAACGGTGCAAAAATTTCAGACATTACAAACTATGATGAATACAGTAATATTGTAGAAAAGTTGTATGAAACTGCATCAGACAAATCAGATGTATTTTATTTGATGGTAGATGAAAATGCAGATTTCAATAAAATTGCTGACCAATTATTCTACAAAGACCCTTACGAATTTTTTGAATACACAGCAGATGTTAATAATCAGCTTGAAACTGATTATAAAATAAGCGACAGCCTTTCAGTTATAACGTATGAAGAACAAAAGACAATTCAAGTTCAGCTTTCATATGACTAATTCTCCGCCTTTAATACTAGGGCTTTTGATACTAGGGGGCTGTTTGAAAAATCAA
>JAXJXA010000384.1:0-1867 GCA_036307745.1 Acutalibacteraceae bacterium
GAGTAATGCTACATTAACAATTAATAAATTATTTACTGTATCTTCATCAAGATTGTTAGTGTCTATACCCATATCAATTAGCAGTTGCTAATCGTCAGGAGTGACAGCAGGCATTTGTAAGAGCATATCCATAACCTGTTTCATAGATTTTTTACGACGACGAACTTCACCTGACCTTTTACCACCCTTTGAAACAATTTCTCTTTGTTCTTTTTTTGTTCGCTTATTAATAGGTATTAAGTTTTTCTCATTTGGCAAAGTTCACCACCTCATCGTATAAAATCAAAATAAAAAGCACTAAAATATATATTTTAGTGCTAAAAAAAGTAAAATATTTTTATAAAAGTGTTGACAAGCACATTAAAACGTGGTATAATATAATCAGTTCAAAGGAAAGGAGTTGGTTAAGATGAACAACAAAATCAAAAAGCTCACCAAAGTTGTGCAAGAACTTGGCAAGCTAGTTGATGAAATAGCAGTTCTAGTGGCAAAACTTACACTAGCAGTTATGGCAATAGCAACGCTAATCAAAGTTATCTTGGGAGGTTAAAACCTCCCACCCCGAAAGGGGATTGATTAAATTATATCAGATTGTAAAGGAGAATACAACACTATGAAAAAGGAATTGTTTAAAAATTTATTATTATTAGCTTTTCATTCTGTAAAACTCATATTTCTTGTTGTAATTCTGGTGTTTGGAGTTTATGGAATGGTAAAATACTTTATCACAGGAGGATTTTAACTTGAATATTCAACAGATAAGAAAAGAAAAAGGTTTGACAGTACAACAGCTTGCAGATAAAGCGGGATTGTCAAAACGTACAGTTGAGGACATCATAAGGCGTGGCGATTGTGTAGTATCTAACGCAATAAAACTAGCTGATGCACTAGGTGTAACACTTGATGAACTCTGTAGAACCAAAACAGATTAAAAGTCTAATATTCAAACAAAAACAGCACCCATTAAATTGAGTGCTGTTTTGTAATATCACTGAAAGGAGAATATCAAAAATGAAACTTTAAATAAAACCTACTGTTATTATTTAATTTACAATGTGTCGGTGGCAAGGTTTAAAGCCTTGCTCACCGCTATTATATATATCAAATAGGAAAGTTACTTAATAGGCTTTGCCTGTTTTTCAGTTTCCTATGTTACTATTTTAGCACTTAACTATATGACATTGTATGACATTAGCTACCAAAAAATCATATGTATTTTTGTACAGTTTTTATGTATTATTTCATATTGTTTTCCTGCCTGAATATTTGTAACGCTTGTCCGTGCCACCTGCAAATAGTTCTATAATCTTTTTTCATAGCTTCCGCCGTTTTTTCAAGAGTAAGACAATTAATATATATATTTGTTAATACATCTATGTATTTCGGATTATAAACATTAGCTATCTTTTTTCTTATCTCTGCCTTTAAATCAACTAATCTATCAATCTCAATATTAATATCATTCTGTAAATCAACAATCTTATCTATGATTTTATTACTATTATTTGTACTGCTGCTCTGAACACGCTCAGAAATAGCCACAGATTGTACACATTTGGCTTTTTGCTTTAGCTGGTGTAATTCCTCAAGTTTTGTGTTTATATCAATATCAAGCGTTTTTGCTTGGTTTAAATACTGCTTAGCTGTCAAGTTATCACCTCATATTTATGTATAAGTCAAGTACAATAAAAATTATTATCACCATTACTTTAATCACTTCAGTTAATAGTGTTACCACACCTCTCCTTTCTCCTTTCGTTTCATTGTCTGCCATTCGCCATAACTTCCTTTTGTTTCTTTATGCCACTTTTCATACTCTGAGAAATCTGCTTTCTTGTAATTTTCTATTTCTGAATTTTTATTATAC
>JAXJXA010000385.1:0-2738 GCA_036307745.1 Acutalibacteraceae bacterium
CCTCATTGTGTAGTATTTATGAAGGACGTTGAGGGTCTGGATATTGAGAAAATCGGACCAAAGTTTGAGTTTGATGAACTGTTCCCTGAGAGAGTTAACACAGAGTTTGTAAGAGTTATCAATGACCATACAATTAAAATGCGTGTGTGGGAGCGTGGCAGTGGAGAAACTTGGGCTTGCGGTACAGGTGCTTGTGCTGTAGCTGTTGCAGCTGTTGAAAACGGCTTCTGCAAAAAAGGTGAGGATATCACTGTTCAACTCAGAGGTGGAGACCTTGTTATTAACTATACTGATGATACTGTTTATATGACAGGCGAAGCAGAAAGTGTATTCGACGGTACAGTTGAGCTATAATTTTTTTTAAATTTTACTTTTATAAATGATGAATCGGCAGATTACGCCACCATAAAGGTGGCGTAATCTTTATAACACAACCACAGAGAGGTAAATTAATTATGGAAACAAAGTATATATTTGTAACAGGCGGTGTTGTTTCCGGCTTGGGTAAGGGTATTACGGCGGCTTCCCTGGGACGTTTGCTCAAAGCAAGGGGACTAAAGGTAACTGCACAAAAACTAGACCCATATATAAATGTTGATCCAGGTACAATGAGTCCTTTTCAGCACGGAGAGGTTTATGTAACTGAGGACGGTGCCGAAACAGACCTAGACCTTGGACATTATGAAAGATTTATTGATGAAGATTTGAATAAATTTTCAAATCTGACAACAGGTAAGGTTTACTCAAATGTTCTTGAAAAAGAACGCAGAGGTGATTATCTTGGAGAAACCGTACAGGTTATACCACACATTACAAACGGTATTAAGGATTTTGTTTACAATGTTGGTAAACACTCAGAGGCTGATGTTGTTATTACAGAAATCGGCGGTACAGTAGGTGATATTGAAAGTCAGCCGTTTTTAGAAGCTATCAGACAGGTATCACTTGAAGTTGGCAGAGAAAATTGCATATTTATTCACGTTACACTTGTACCATATATAAAAGGTTCTTGTGAGCATAAATCAAAGCCTACACAACATAGTGTTAAGGAACTTCGTTCAATCGGAATTAACCCAGATATTATTGTTCTTCGTTGTGACGAACCACTTGATCAGAGCATTTTCAAGAAGATTGCATTGTTCTGTAATGTGAAGCCTGATTGTGTTATCGAAAATATAACACTTCCTGTTCTTTATCAGGCACCTTTAATGCTTGAAGAACATAATTTCTCTGACATAGTATGCCGTGAACTTAACATAGACCGTCCAAAGGGAGATATGTCCGAGTGGATGGAGATGATTGACAGAATTAAGTCAAGAGATAAAAAGGTAAGAATTGCACTTGTTGGTAAATATGTTCAGCTTCACGATGCATATCTATCTGTTGCCGAGGCTCTTAATCATGCGGGCTATGAGAATGCCGCAGAAGTTGAGATTGACTGGGTTGATTCAGAGCTTGTTACAGAATACACTGTTGAAGAATTGCTTGGCAGTGCCGATGGTATTCTGGTGCCGGGTGGATTTGGTAACAGAGGAGTAGAGGGTAAAATTACAGCCGCTAAATATGCAAGAGAACATAACGTGCCTTATCTTGGTATTTGTCTTGGTATGCAGACAGCTGTTATTGAGTTTGCAAGAAATGTTCTGAAATGGAGCGATGCAAATTCAGGCGAGTTTGATCCAAAGTCAGAGCATAAGGTTATTGACATTATGCCTGATCAGAAAAATATTGAGGATATGGGAGGTACAATGCGTTTAGGAGCATATCCTTGCAAAATCCGTAAGAATACAATTATGGAGAATGCCTACGGAAAGAAAGAAATTTCTGAAAGACATCGCCACCGTTATGAATTCAGCAATGAGTTCAGAGCAAACTTTGAAGAAAACGGTATGCTTGTAACAGGTACATCTCCTAATGGTATGCTCGTAGAGGCTGTGGAAATTCCTGAGCATAAGTTCTATGTTGCTGTTCAGTATCACCCTGAATTCAAGAGTCGTCCTCAATCTGCACATCCTCTGTTCAGAGAGTTTGTTAAGGCTTCATTGAATAAGTAATATAAAGCTAATATATAAATACTAGGGGTTGTTTGAAAAATCAAAAGCACGGTCTATTTTCAGATACTCCCTAAACAGGAAAGGAATGATTGAAATGAAAATAAACAGTAAATTTGATAATATGGTGCCAAGTTATTTGTTTGCAGAAATTGCTAAAAGAGTTAACAAATATGTTGCTGAAAATCCCGATAAAAAGGTAATTCGTCTGGGTATTGGCGATGTTACTCTGCCTTTGGCTCCGGTAGTTGTAGAGGCTATGAAAAAGGGCTGTGATGATCTTGCAAATAAAGAAACTTTCAAGGGTTATCCTGATTACGAGGGTTACAACTTTTTGAGAGAGGCAATTTCAGAATATTACAGTAAATTCGGTGTTACAGTAGGTGCAGACGAAATTTTTGTAAATGATGGTGCAAAGAGCGACTGTGGAAATATAGGGGATTTGTTTGACGCAGATAATACTGTATTGGTAACAGACCCTGTTTATCCTGTATATGTAGACGCAAATATTATGGCTGGCAGAAAAATTGTATATGCTGATTCAACAGAGGCAAATGGTTTTAAAGCTATGCCGGATGAAAATGTAAAGGCAGACATTATTTACCTTTGCTCTCCAAATAATCCAACTGGTTCTTGTTATACAGCAGAAGAACTAAAAAAGTGGGTTGATTATGCAAACAAGAACGA
>JAXJXA010000386.1:0-1861 GCA_036307745.1 Acutalibacteraceae bacterium
CCGAAATGATTTCTGTATTTTTAATAGTGTTTAGTATTACTTTTTCTTTCTGCTTTTCGCTATAACAACTATTAAAATGATGAATACAACCAGTGCTGCAACTGACAAGCAAACTACAATTACAAGATTTCCGCTGGCTTCAAGTTTTTCTATGATAGAACCATCTGCTCCTTTTGAATTTTCAGAAGTAATTGATGTTGCTAACTGTGTAGGAGTTTCAGTGGGTCTTTCTGTTCCGGGATACAATAAGCCTGTACCAAGATTAAAGGCTGTCTGGCTTACATCCATCGAACCGTCATCTCTTATTCTTGGCACATCTACAGGAAGCATACCATATGGATTTTTATATCCAAAGGCAACCTCTATTGCTGCCATAATGTTAGGTCCATATGTATAGGTTGCAGGTTGAGAACCGTCAATATCTGAATAATCCATTCCATTACATCCATAAGCAACCAACAGTGCAGATGCGTCTGTGTAATTTGCTGTATCATAAGGTTTTCCAATACTTACCATAGCACACTTAATATTGTTTTCTTTGGTATAATCAAGTATGGCACGAGGAATAGACGTATTTACACTGTCAGGGGTAATATCGTAAGAAGAATTCATCTCTGTAAGAGAGATAACATAATCCGCACTGCTTACAGCAGACAATATTTCATCTAGACTGTTTCCTTCATTATAATAATACGTTTCATAATTTACATTTGGTATGGCATTTTTTGAGATAAGTTTGCTCATAGCGTATTGGCAGTTGGGTATTTCATTGCTATATGCCGATACCAAAACCACTTTCTGCCCCTCCGTGGGCTTAAATGGCAGAGTATTATTTTCATTTTTTAGAACAGTTATTGCTTTTGTTGATATATCGTCCTCTTTTTCGTGATTCTCATTACTACCTACAACAGAAAGTGCATTTTCTACCGTTGGAGCTGTATAATTAAGAATTCCTCGCTTTTCCTTTAGGTCAAGAATTCTCTTTACAGCATTATTTATAGTTTCTTCTTTAATAACTCCGTTTTTAACCGCAGATTTTATATTACCAATGAGTGAAGCAAGTTCTACATTACTACTTTCATCTGTAAGTGAAACAGGCATTAACAGTATATCTACCCCTGCATTAATGGCAAGTATACAAGCCTGTGATGTACTGAAGTTTTCAGAAATTGCAGACATATTCATTGCATCAGTGGTTACAACACCGTTAAATCCCAGCTTATTGCGGAGTATATCTGTTACAAAAGTTTTTGAAAGTGTTGCAGGCAGTGTCACTTCACTGCCGTCAAGTTCTGACACAACTGTTTCTTTTTCAATCTGAGGGAACTGTATATGTGCGGTCATAATCATATCCACACCACTGGCTACAGCTTCTTCAAAGGGAACAAGCTCACATTTTTCAAGCTCCTGCAAAGACTTGTCCACCATAGGCAAACTGGTGTGAGAATCTGTTGAAGTATCACCGTGACCAGGGAAGTGCTTTGCTGAGGCAACTACATTATTTTGCTGTATGCCGTTTATCATACTTACCCCTAGCTTACTAACAATTTTGGGGTCTGACGAATATGACCTTATACCTATAATTGGATTTTGAGGGTTACTGTTTACATCCAGCGATGGTGCATAATTCACGTTTATTCCCAATGCAGAAAGCTCACTAGCAAGAATATTTCCTGCTTTTTTTGCGTCCTCTACGCTATTTATTGCACCCAAAGCCATATTACCAGGCAAAGACGTCCCCTTATTAAGTCTTACAACCTCTCCACCCTCTTGATCTGTGCCAATAAACAGTGGAATTTTATTTTTTGATGCCAATGCATCAAAAAATAAAATTCCACTGTTTATTGGCACAGATCAAGAG
>JAXJXA010000387.1:0-3022 GCA_036307745.1 Acutalibacteraceae bacterium
ACTCACCTCGTCTTAGCGAAATATTCAGTCATTTTTCTGTTTTCAGATACTCCCTAAATCAATAGCCAAAGTCCTTATCTACAATTATAACTTTGATTCTGTTTTTATGTCTTTGCATACCACTTAAAACATAATTACAGCATATTCTTGTGTCGCCTGCACAGCCATCGCATATTTCTGTATTTTCACCGTCTTTTTGAAGTGAAACACAGTTACCTGTTTTTGAACAGTAAGTGTCAAGTCCTAAGCGTACAGCGTTTTTAGGTGCTGCAATCTTTTTTACACGTTCTACGGCATCTTCAATAGTCTTAACGAGTTTATTTTTGCCAACAATAAGTATAACGCTTTTAGGGCCGTAAAGTATTGCAGACACACGGTTAGAGTTGCCGTCTACGTTGTAAATATAACCGCTTTCCGTAATTGCGTTTGCACTGGCAAAATAAACATCTGCATTGTAAGCCTGACGGTAAATATCTTCAACTTCAGCTCTGGTTAATCCCGGTTTATCTCTGTCAAGATATTTATATTCGCCTGATTTTATAAGCTCCAGTACCCCTGTTTCTGCAAGAGTAACAGAACCACCATTTGTTATTACATCACCTTTGTTTATAAGCTCTTTTACTTTTGTAAGGATTTCATTTTCATCTTTACAAAAATATGCATCTATATTGTTCTTTTTCAGATTTTCAATGGTTTTTTCAACTGAACAACCCATACATATCACCCCGTAAACTTATTTATTCTATATTATACTATAAATAACTGGAATTTAAAAGGGTAAAATAAGTAAAAAATTAAATGTAAAATATTGAAAGTACAACTGTTAAATGATATAATCTTAAATGTATAAATATGCGATTGAAAGGAAATGTGAAGATGACCAACTCAAATATATATCGCACACACCTATGTGGCGAACTAAGAGAATCACATATCGGCAGTAAGGTAAGAGTTGCAGGCTGGGTTGAAAATATTCGTGACCACGGCGGTGTAATGTTTTTAGATATTCGTGACCAGTACGGAGTTGTACAGGTTGTAGTACACGATGAAAATATGCTTGCTGATGTTAATAAAGAATGTACTGTCACAGTAAGCGGTGAGGTTGTAAAAAGAGACGAAGATACAATAAATCCTAAGATTGAAACAGGTATGGTTGAGGTAACAGCAGAAACTCTTACAGTTCTGGGTAAATGTCGTAATGTTCTACCATTTGAAGTGCAAACATCAACAGAAACAAAAGAGGATATTCGTTTGAAATACCGTTTCTTGGATTTGCGTAATAAAAAGGTTCATAATAATATTTTAATGAGAAGTCAGGTTATTTCTTTCTTAAGAAGCAAAATGACAGAAATGGGATTTAACGAGATTAATACACCTATTTTGTCAGCAAGCTCACCTGAGGGTGCAAGAGATTATCTTATCCCAAGCAGAAAGCACAAAGGTAAGTTCTATGCTTTACCACAGGCTCCTCAGATTTTTAAACAGCTTTTGATGGTCTCAGGTTTTGATAAGTACTTTCAGATTGCTCCTTGTTTCAGAGATGAAGACGCAAGAGCAGACCGTTCACCTGGTGAATTCTATCAGCTTGACTTTGAAATGGCTTTTGCAACACAGGAAGATGTTTTTGCAGTGGCAGAAGAAGTTTTGTACAGTGTGTTTACAAAGTTCTCTGACAAAGAGGTTTCAAAGCCTCCTTTTGCAAGAATTCCTTATGCAGAGGCTATGCTGAAATATGGTACAGATAAACCTGATTTAAGAAACCCTCTTATCATTAAAGATATAAGCGATATGTTTGTAGAAACAGATTTCGCTCCGTTCAGAAAGAAAACTGTTCGTTCAATTAATGTACCAAACGCTTCTGCACAGTCTAAGAAGTGGTTCAAAAATATGGAGGAGTTTGCTCTTTCTATTGGTATGAAGGGCTTGGGTTATGTAAAGGTTCGTGAAGATTTGACATTTGACGGCCCTATTGATAAGTTCTTGAAAGAGGGCGACAGAGAAAAGCTAATCGAAATTAATGGTTCAAAAGCAGGAGATGTTATCTACTTTATTGCTGATAGTAAAGAAGATGCTCCAAAGCTGGCAGGTCAGATTAGAACAGAGGTTGCTAAAAGACTTAATCTTGTTGATACAAGCAAGTTTGAAATGTGCTTTATAGTTGATTTCCCTATGTTTGAAACAGACGAGGAAACAGGTGCTACTATATTCACTCATAACCCATTCTCAATGCCACAGGGCGGTATGCAGGCACTAAAGGAGAAAGACCCCACAGAAATTCTTGCTTATCAGTATGATATTGTATGTAATGGTGTTGAACTTTCATCAGGTGCTGTGCGTAACCACGACCTTGAAATAATGATTGAGGCATTTAAAATTGCCGGTTATACAGAAGACGACCTGAAAGAGAAGTTTACATCACTTTACAGTGCATTCCAGTATGGTGCACCTCCTCACGCAGGTATGGCACCGGGTGTTGACCGTATGCTTATGCTTTTGGCTGATGAAGAAAATATCCGTGAGGTAATTGCATTCCCTATGAACAGCAACGCACAAGATGTTCTTATGGGAGCACCTAACGAGGTTTCAGAACAGCAGTTAAGAGAGGTTCACATAAAACTTAGATAATTTATGGAGGTAGCTTAAATGGTTTCCCATGAAGATGTAATACAGATTGCACGTCTTGCAAAGCTCTCTGTAAAAGAGGAAGAGCTTGACGCTTTAACAGAAGAAATGCAGAGTATTATTGACTTTGCAGACGCAATTAACAATGCTCCTACAGACGGTGAGGAGTTTGATAATATCAACAATCTTTCAAATGCATTCAGAGAAGATGTAGTTGTGGAGTCTTATCCTACTGAAAAAATTCTTGAAAATGCAAATGATTGTGCAGATGATTGCTTCTTAGTTAAAAAACGCAGTCTGTAATTTGAATAAAACCAAAAAGAAACAACTTTTCGGAATAGTCCCGAAAATCAAGAAGGGATTGATAACAATGGCAGAGGTTAAAAGCAAAATTAAAGCT
>JAXJXA010000388.1:0-1589 GCA_036307745.1 Acutalibacteraceae bacterium
AACTCAAAACAACTGTCTATTTCTACTAATACGGGCGACTTCTTCGTCAAAAATACTCAAATTCACCTCGTTTTAGTAAAAATATTCAGTCATTTTTCTGTTTTCAGATACTCCCTAAATCGACATTAATAAATATTGTATCGATTTTTCTGCAAGTTTTTTATGTTATTTATAGCTTTAACGAAAATAGCGGATATTAATTTTTGGATTCTCTCTTGACATTACCTACAGCCGTTACTATATTATAACCTGCTGACAGCACTCTTTTTTCAAGACAACTTCGGCATTGTGCCGCTTCATCTCCGGTACATATCTTATTTTCATACAGGTCATAAAAACTGCGGACTCTCACCGGTGATAAATTTGGCATAACCACATTTGCTCCAGCCTTTAACCCCAACTCTCTGCCTTGAGGATGAATTGTACCCAGTGCTGTTGTTGCAGGGATAAGTGCATATGGAAACATCAGTCTTAGTATTGAAATCATACGCAACGTAAGTTTCAAACTGCCGTTTTTGAATTCTGTAAATGGGGTTTCCTTATGATTAATATATGGACCTATACCAATCATATCGGGTTTTAATTCTTGTAAAAATCTTAAATCTTCTATAAGATTTAAAGTTGTTTGATAGGGGGAGCCTACCATAAAACCAGATCCCACTTGATAACCAATTTTTTTTAGGTTAAACAGACAATTTTTTCTATTTTGTAAACTCATACTTTGTGGGTGTAGCTTTTGATAATGAGTATCAGATGCGGTTTCGTGTCTTAATAAATATCGGTTTGCACCTGAATTGAATAATTGACGATAACTTTCTTCTGACCTTTCTCCTAATGACAGTGTTATAGCACAGTCAGAAAAGTTGTGACGAATTTCAGATATTATATCACACATAATGTCATCATTATAATGTAAGTCTTCACCACCCTGAAGTACAAAGGTGCGAAATCCTAACCTATAACCTTCATTACAACATTCCAGTATTTCGTTTTTTGTAAGTCTGTATCTTACAGCTTTAAAGTTACTTTTGCGTATACCACAGTAATAGCAGTTGTTTTTACAGTAGTTTGTAAATTCTATTAATCCACGCAGATATACTTCATTTCCATAATACTCTTTACGCACATTGTCAGCTATAGAATAAAGAATATTGTCAAATTTATCTGTATTTATAAGTTCGTAAAACTGATTATCGTTTAAGGTTCTGTTTTTTGCAAGAGCTACTATTGTCTTTTCGGAAATATTCATACAAGTTCTCCTGTTATTAATTACAAAAAATAGTAGATATTTTTATGTAAATCACTAAAAAGATACCGACACTGAAAACAGTATCGGTTAGTGCTACAGCAAGTAAATGTACAAGGGGATAGAAATAAACACTATATAATCTTAATATTGAATATCTCCTTGTTTTAATTTAATGATACACAAATGGTTGTTATTTGTCAAGATTGCAGAAAGTAATTTGCAAAGTTTACTAAGAAAATCTTTTGGATTCGGTAGTTTATATCATATCTGAAAACACAAAACAACTGTCTATTTTTAATAGGGCTTTTTTGAAAAAATAGAAAAATTGCTGAATTTTTGT
>JAXJXA010000389.1:0-2963 GCA_036307745.1 Acutalibacteraceae bacterium
ACAGTTCTACTTCAGAACAACAGACGTTACAGGTGTTATTTCTCTACCAGAGGGTACAGAGATGTGTATGCCTGGCGATAACGTTGAGATGGACGTTGAACTTATCACACCAATCGCTATTGAAGAGGGTCTAAGATTCGCTATCCGTGAGGGTTGTAGAACAGTATGTTCAGGCGTTGTTACAGCTGTAAACGAATAATCTACATTTCTTTCAATATTGATTTATAATTGAATTTTAAGGGGCTGTCTGAATATTTTCAGACAGCCCTTTTTGATGCGGTTTTATATCAAAGGTTGGAGATAATGATTTTCGGCTTTATCGCAAATGTTGGGGTAGCTAATTAAAGTTTAGGTCAAGCCTTTTCAAAGGCTTGCGGTGACGGCTTTAGTTTAGTGGTGTGACCATTCAAAGGAAAAGCCTTTGTAGGTTTTAAGGAGAGCGTCCTTAACGAAATATTCTTAATAATCTTTTCTACCTCAACATTTATTATAGAGCCAATAAATGTTAGTATTACAAACTACCCCCAGTTCAAAAACTGGGGGTAGAAAAAGTATATGTGATTATGCTCGAAAAAGTATGCTTATAATTAATCTGTCCATAATTGTTACAGAAAATGTTCCGCACAACAATCCAAGTACCATACCACACAGTACATCTGTCAGATAGTGTACTCGCAGGTACAATCTTGAAAAGCTGATGAGAAAAGCAATAATAAATATGCTTATGCATAAATCAGCTTCGCAACGTAATAATGCTACTGCAAGCACTGAAAAAGATGATGCTGTATGCCCTGAGGGGAAAGAATAAAAACCAGGTCGCTTTACAATCAGATATTCGTCCTCAAGTTTATGACAGGGTCTAATTCTGCATACAAGATGCTTAATAAGACCTTCTCCAAAGGCAGAAGTAATTCCAATAGCAACTAGGAAGTTAACACCTGTAACCATTGTTTTAGGATTTAAAACAAATGGAATACATAATAATATCCAGATAGTACCCTTTGTGCCTAGCATAGAAATTACTATCATTATTTTGTTAAGAATAGGTGAATGTAATCTTCCAACCCAATTAAGCATAAGATCGTCAACGTATTGTATTCTTTTAAACATATTACAACTCCAATAAAAACAGAAGAATTTATGCTTCGTTGAAGGGGGAGTCTTCACTTATTTTTTCAGATGTCAGAAATTCCACAGAACGCTCAATAGCATCCTTAGAGGTTCCCCAATCCTGACCGTTTGCACGATAATCAAACATTGTGCAGAAATGTGCAATATCTTTTTTTAAGTTTTCCAGATAACTGCCTGTAAGTTCAGTAGTAACTTTGTAAAACTCAGATATATTTTTGGAACTTATTCCGCCTCTGGCTGAAGCTGACTTCATAAGCATTGTATAGTGCTTCATACAGATAAAGGGTTGCTGTGCATATAACTGTCTGAATTCATCTTCCTTTTCCCAGGTTCTGAACAGGCTTTCCATTAAGTGTTGCATACCCCACTGCATTTTGTTGCATACATAACAACTGTGTTGAATTTCGTCAAGTTTTGCCAACTTTTTCTTGTCGGGTTTACCCTTAACATCTTTCGGAATAAGCTCACTCATAATTTTTTCGAGATGAGTATCAAGAATAAGTGCATTTGGTAAACGTTTGCCGTGGTGTACCATCATATTAAAATGTCTGTAACAAAATCCCATATTGTTTGTGTCTGTGCGAATATCAGGCTCCATCATAGCAGCACCTGTGATATATTCGACATAGTTTTTTTCCAACATTGCCTCCATACGACACATTGGACAACCATCTTTTGGAGCAAACACATCACTTATCGGGATTGTGCATATATTTTCTCTCATTTTATATACCCTCCGAATTTAGTGTTTTCTTTAATTTATAAAAATCGCAACTAACCCACTATTATTCTAGCATAAAATAAGTAAATATGGTATATTATTTTTATAGAAATTATTATTGAAAATTGAGGAAGTTTTATAATGAATATAGAATATATTGATAATGATGTTGTTTTAAAAAATGTAACATCTTTTATCCTGGAACAAACTCTTGATTGTGGTCAGTGCTTTCGTTGGGAAAAGACTATGCCAGATACCTATCAGGGAATTGCATATGGTAGGCTGTTAACAATAAGCCAGAATGATGATGAAATAACCCTTCATAATTGCACAAAAGCTGATTTTGAGAATATATGGTATGATTATTTTGATTTAGCCACAGATTATGATAGAGTAAGACAAGAACTGGCACTTTTACATCCTGTACTTGATGAAGCACAGAGATATGCTCCAGGCATACGAATACTTAATCAGGAACCGTGGGAGGCGTTGTGTTCGTTTATAATCTCACAGAATAATAATATTCCACGTATAAAAGGAATAATAAGTAGATTGTGTGAAGCATTTGGCGAAAAATTATCTGATAGCAATTATGCTTTCCCAACAGCTAATAAGTTAAGTGATTGCAGTGTTGATGACCTTGCTCCTCTTCGTAGTGGCTTTAGAGCAAAATACATTATAGATGCAAGCCAAAAGGTAGCAAATGGAGAGATTGAACTTAATAAAGTAAAAAAAATGTCTGTATACGAAGCACGTAACGAACTTATAAAAATAAAAGGTGTAGGTCCTAAGGTGGCAGATTGTACAATGTTGTATGGTATGGGTAAAAAAGAATGTTTTCCATTGGATGTGTGGATGAAGAGAGCAATGTCTATATTATTCCCTGAACTTACACCTAAGAGTTTTGGAGTTAATGCAGGTATAGCACAACAGTATATATTTCATTACAGTAGAATGAATCCACAGCTTTTTGAATAAGTCTGATGATAAAATAATACAGACAAAACGCACAGCGGTTGTAGCTGTGCGTTTTCTGCATTTTATACTAAATACCGTTTAAAATCGGTAAAAGTTTTTCGAGCAGATTTTGTACTGAACGAATACTGATCCA
>JAXJXA010000390.1:0-10421 GCA_036307745.1 Acutalibacteraceae bacterium
ATTGTTGCTAAAGAAGGCAATTTGTCTTGTGAATTCTTCCTTATAAAATCTACAAATTCTTTCACATAATCTCTTAAGCGTTCTTCGTTCTTTGCAGATAATATAATTAACTGTTCATTTATTTCTGACTTTTCTTCTGGTTGTTCTCTATATTCTTCCAGCAAAATATGTGCATTAACACCACTGAAACCAAATGCACTAATACCAGCACGATATGGAAGTTCATCTCCATTTTTGTCTGTCATTCGCTCCCATTTTTTTGCCTCTGTTACAATATAAAATGGTGAATTCTGCAAATTAATATATGGATTTAGCTCGCAGAAATTATGCAGACCTGGAAGCATTTCATTTTTCATACATAATAGAATTTTTAACAATCCTGCAATTCCAGCGGCCGGTTCAAGATGTCCAATATGGTTCTTTACGGCACCAATTCCACAGTAGTTCTCTTTTGGCATCTGTTCTTGTCTTTTTTCATATACCTTTTTAAATGCATTTTTTAGTGCTGTAATTTCTATTGGATCTCCCAAAACAGTGCCGGTTCCATGTGTTTCAATCAAACCAACTGTAGCTGGGTCAACATTTCCCCTTTCAAAAGCTTCTACAACTGCTGCCTCCTGCTGTACCGGATTAGGTGCAGTCATAGAATTGGAAGCACCACCATGACTAATACCAGTACCCTTTAGAACTGCGTAAATATGATCTTTATCTTCAACCGCCTTACTTAATCTCTTTAGTAGAACAAGACCTGCTCCTTCACCTCTTACAGTTCCGTTTGCATTTTTATCAAATGCCCTGCAAATGCCATCATTACTTAAGATACCAAGATTATCAAATGCTACATAGATTTCTGGATTCAACATAATATGCACGCCACCAGCTAAAGCCATATCACATCGTCCATTCTGAATTGCTTCAGCTGCATGGATAATGGCCACCAGCGAACTTGCACACGCATTATCTACTGGTTCGCTCGGTCCATGAAAATCAAAAAGATAAGAAATTCTTCCTGTCAAAACATTATGAACCGTTCCTGTAAGCAACTGTGCAAGACTTGTGCTATTTTTATCGTAATCCAAATCTCCATAGTCTTTATCTGCCGCACCGATAAACACACCTGTCTTACTTCCAGCTAAATCTTTTGGATTATATCCGGCATCTTCAATAGTATGCCAAGCTAGTTCAAGCATTACTCGTTGTTGTGGATCCATATGCTTTGCTTCTCTTGGAGAGATGCCAAAGAAATCAGCATCAAATTTATCAATATCCTTTAAAAATCCACCCCAAATAATATTTGTTTTGTTCACATCATCCGGTGAATTCTTGGAATATTCACGCCAATCCCATCTTTCTTTCGGAATAGTTGTAATAGATTCTTTATTATGAATCATATTTTCCCAAAATTCATCTAAATCTGATGCCTGAGGAAACATTCCGCCAATTCCAATAATTGCAATAGGATCATCCTCTTCATCTTTTGATGTTGTTTTTGGGAATACATTTTCTTCTGTTTGGCTTTTGTTTTCATCTGCTTTTATTGTAGATGCTTCTACAAATATCTCTTTAACAGGGCTATGATTCTTAAGATATTCTGCAAATGCTTCTTTAAAGTTCTCTTCAAAATATCCTGCTAATAATTCAATAGAAGAATATTCAAAAAAAACAGTTGGATAAATTTCAATCTGGATATCTTCTTGTATCTTATTACTTAGAGAAATAATATTTGCAGAGTCACATCCTATTGTCATCAAATTCTTGCTAACATCCTGTTTTCCAATTAAGGTACCAGTTGTAGCTGAAATTACATCAATCAAGTAATTTATAATCTTTTGATTCAGATTACCTGCTATACTTTGTTCTTTTCCCTTTTTTGAAAATTCAGATATTGTTTTTTCTTGATATCTGTTTTCATTTTCATCATAAATCTTTTTGCAGACAACCCCCTTCATCAAAACAATTACTTTGTTTGTCTGTTCCTCAATCAGCTCAACATCGCCTTCCCAGATTTCTCCATTAAGCTGTTTTTTAATAATGTGACAGTAACAGGAATTTCCCAAAGTTCCACAAGCATAAAATTCTTTCACCATAAATGGAATATATTTGTCTTCCTGTGTTGGTTCATCCTGACCCATCCTGCATAAAATAGCAGAATCTAGCAGTATCGGATGTATACTATATTGATGTAAATCCAACTGCATTTCTTTGGAAAGAATTAATCTTCCCCATATATCATTTTCTTTCTGATAAACATATTGAATTGAGTGAAGTATTTTTCCATATATGTTTGGCTTTTTACTGTACAGAGATTCTCCCTCAACTCTTTTAAAATCCTTAAAATCGGGGATTGCAATCTGATAGGGCATAAAATCCGGTTCTTCCAGAGTTTTAGCACTACATACACATACATTTTTTCCGTTCCAAGCTCCCATACATTGAAGCTCTTTGCTTTCTGTCAACTTAATGGAAATTTCTACATCCTGACCAACATCAAGAGATACAGGTTCTAAAAACATAATTTTATTAAGTCCTACGCTCTTTCTATGTCCAACACTCTCTAAAAGTTTATTTGCCAAGCTAACATAAGTCATTCCAATCAAAGTAGGTTTTCCAAATGTATAGTGCCCTGTTAGATAATCTTCACTTCCATTATAATGTTCAAAAATAATATGTGCATTATTTTCTGTATCTTTCTGCTCTCCTCTGGCATCCATCCAGTATGTTTTATGTATAAACTGGTATGTCGGCAATGGAATTCTTTTTGCACCATCTTGCTCGTGCAATATTTTCCAATTAATCTTTACTCCTTCTGCCCAAGCTCTGGCAATTTCTGCATTGCTTGTATCTCTTGTCTGAATATTTCTCTGTAAATCTATTTGAGTAATATGTCCTCTGTAAAGTTCTTTATTTTCAACATCTGATACAAAATCCAGCTTTTCAAGCAATTCATTATAGTTATGAACTGTAAATGCAACTCGATATTCCATATCCTGTCTTCCGGTTTGCAAAGTAAACGCAATATCTGCCAGATATAATTGTTCACCTTCCGCTTTTTGTGTTATCAGGAACTCACGAAGACGAGAAGCATAATTCTGTAAACTTTTCTCATTCTTAGCAGAAATAACAATTATCTGTTCTGCATTGTCTGTAGTTCTTCTATCATCCATCACATATTCTTCTACTATCATATTTGCATTAGAACCTCCGGCACCATTAGAGTTAATGCAAGCTCTTCTTAAGTTCTTAACTCTCGAAATTTCACCTACATTCCAATCTCTCAATTCTTTATTGATATAAAATGCACTATTCTCAATCGGTACCATACTGCTAACTGGTTCACAATTAATGGAAGGAACTAGCTTTTTATATTTCATCTGTAACAGAACTTTTGTTAATGCGGCAACACCTGATGCTGCTTCAACATGTCCAATATTAGCTTTTACTGTAGCTATCGGACATTGATTCTTTCTGCTGGTATCTGTATAAAATACTTTATTTAAAGCACTTACCTCTACAGGATCTCCAAGCAATGTTCCTGCTGCATGTGCTTCCACATAATTAATAGCCTCCGGTTCCAGAGCAGCTTGACTCAAAGATTCTTTCATAACCTCTGACTGTGTAACCAGATTAGGCATTGTAAATGTGTTAACTCCTCCATTACAATTTACATTGCTGGCCTTTACCACACCATAAATGTAGTCATTATCTCTAATAGCATCTTCTAACGGCTTTAATAATACTGTTCCTACACCTTCACCTTCAACATATCCATCTGCGTTCTGACTAAATGACATATTTTTACCTGAACGGGACAAACTGTTCAGATTTGCTAGACGAACGTGCTGTCTTGGATACAGAATCAAATTAATTCCACCTGCCAGTGCAAGGCTACAATCTCCATTCTGAATACTTCTGCACGCATAATGTAATGCAGTCATAGAAGAAGCACAAGCAGTATCAAACGAAATACTTGGACCATTAAAATCAAAGTAATGAGAAATTTTATTTGGAAGAATCCAGTGTGCTGCCTGTGCATTTGTTCTTACACCATTTTCCCAGGCTTTTGTCGCAATTAAATTATATCCCTCATACATTGTTCCTAAGAACACACCTACTTTTTTACCTTCTTCGCTTAAAGTGCGTCCAGGATAACCAGCATCCTCAAGCGTACTCCACGTTGACTCCAAAAGCAGACGTTCCTGTGGATCCATCTCTTTTGCTTGCTCCTTTGTAATCCCAAAGAATTCTGCATCAAAACCTTTTACATTACGGAGAAAACCTCCCCATTTACTATAACTCTTGCCCTGTTCTTTATTGGAAGGATCAAAATAATCTTCCCAGTTCCATCTATCCCTTGGGATTGTGCTTGTACAGTCTTTTCCTTTTTTTATATTGTCCCAGAATTCATAAATATCATCTGCCATTGGATACATTCCAGAAACACCAATAATCGCAATATCTTTGTGTATTCTATATGATATATTTTCTTTGGATTTTACAGTGAAATTTTCATCAGATGCTTTCATATCTTCTAAAATGTAAGTATCTGATAACTGAGCTTGGGTCACTTCTTGATCAATCTCTTCAGTTTCAACAGTTTTTACGGTTTCGTCTTCTTCATATACTTCTTCACAGTTATCTTCTTCTGTATCTGAAACTAACAATGCTTTTAACTCTGCTTGATATTGATTTAACAAATATTCTGCAATTTTTCCAATGGTATTATATTCAAACAATAGTGTAGATGGAACTTGCGGAAACAGTTTACTCCATTTTTTATGAATTTCAATAATCAGAAGTGAATCAATTCCTATTTGCTCTACGTTACTTTCATTACCTAGCTTTCTTACATCCATCTTAAGAAGAGAAGCAAACTCTTCCTTTATCCATTGAATTGCCCTATTTTCCAATTCTTTATCGGATACAGCTACCGCCTTCTTTATCTGTACAGCCTTTTTCACAAGTTTTTTTATAACTTTTTTATTCTCTATTGGCTTAGGTCTGATAACAACTTCATCATTTTTTGCCGTTTTCATCACCTTGGCAGTTTCAAATCCCATTTCTTGTAATGTTTCATCAGACGCTTTGCAGAAACATACCTGATTTTCATTTCCAGCCAAAACCTGTTCAATAACTCGCATTCCTTCTTTTTCATAGATTGGATACAAACCCTTGTTCATAAGTCTTTGGTTATATGCATTACTCGAAACAGCACCTACGGTTCCCCAATAACTCCAGTTAATAATTTTTACAGGAATTTTTATTTCGTTTCTTATGGCATCCGCTAATGCATCTTGGATTGCACAGGCTGCACAATAATTGCTCTGTCCCGGACTTCCAATTAAAGCATTCACAGAAGATAAAAATAATACAAAATCAAGTTGTTCTTTTCTTAGTTCTTTAAATAATTCTATTGTACCTTCTGCCTTTGGACGTACAACATCCATCAGTGATTTTTCAGTCATAGACATAATAGTCATATCTTTAAGTACCATAGCACCTAATATTACACCATTAATATTAGTAATATCTATTTTAATTTTTTGCATCGTATTTCTAACATCATATGTATCTGTAATATCAGTTTGATAATAGAATGCGTTGCCACCTAAAGATTTAATTTCTTCTATAACTTTAGTTCTCTCTTCGTTAATTTTGCTTCTGCTTACAAACAAAATCGATGCATTATATTTAGAAGCCAGATATTTACCAATTTCTATTCCGATTCCGCCCATACCAACTATCAGATAGGTTCCTCTTTGTTTAAAACAAACTGACTTTGGCATTTTATTGCTCATTTTTAGACGTTTAATTTTTCTTTCATACCAGCAGCTTTCTCGAATAATATATGCTTCATTTTCTCCAGAATGTTGTATAATTTCATCCAGTTCTGTACTAAGATCAGCTTGTTCTGTTAAATCTAAGTCATAAAGACGAATATTGAGATTTTGATTTTCCATCATCACACTTTTACTAAAACTATACAATGATGCATTTATCGGAGTTACTTTCTCATCTTTCAGCTGATAGACATTATTAGTAAGAACACATATATCTACAGGATAACTAATATTCTGTAACGCTTTTACTAAACAGAACAGATTAAGAATTCCACCCTCCTCAGCATATTTCAACTTTGCTTTATTTAATAAATCAAAATTTTTCACTAAGCTACTTAAAATATAAATACTTTGAATATGGTTTTGTTCTACAATCTGCTTATAATATTCTCGGTCATTTATATGAATTTTAATTACATCTGTATTCAGTCTTTGCTCTAATTCCTGACAAAAATCTTTTGTTTCATCCTGATATATTATTGCTGTTTTATGTGATATTGTTTTTATAACTCTATTTTTATCCAAATCAACTTTTTCAAACCTTGGCACAAAGAAATATTGTTTTTCTTCTATTTTTCTGGAAACAAGTTCTTTAAAAAATACTTGTATTTCTCCATTTTCATTCAACAAGTAAATATTATGGATATCAGCCATTTTGGTTGATACATACACATAATAATGCTCTCCATTTAAAGATCCATTGATTGCAATCTCTTCTACAGAAAATGGTATTTTAGTTTCTCCACTTCCTGATTCTTTTCTTACAAGTCGTCCCATAACCTGTAGTGCACAATCCATAATCACTGGATGTACATAATAAAATTGCTGTTCATTTAGAACCTTCTCTGGCAGTTCTAATATTCCCAGTACTTCAGAATCATTTTCATATATTTCTTTTACGCCTTGAAAATAGCTTCCATAACAGATATCTGCATCATCTTCTATCTGCTTATAAAATGCTTCTTTGTTGATTGAGTCATTACATCTTGCTTTAATTGCATTAATATCTATGCTTTCTTTGGAAATATCTGAGTTAAACAGTTCAATATGTCCACTTCCATGTATTACTTTAACCGGATCCTTCGTCTGAATTTTATAATTATAACCATTTTCGCTTTTTAGGAGATTTAAACTAATTTGCTGGCTTTTATCCTTATTTACTATCAACTGCTGATACCAGACTACATTGCTTAGTTTAACTGCTTTTAATGGATTAATATATCCAACGCCTTCCAAAGCCATCTCCAAGTAGCTTGTTCCAGGCATAACACAGTTATCTTTTACAACATGTTCTCTTACAACGGCATCCTGATATGTCAGAGTTTTATGGAAAACTATTCCTTCTTCCAAGCTCTCTTCCAAAGCAGTTTCGTCAATCAAAGGATGTGGTTTACGATCAAAATACATCTTGTTATTTGAATCCAGGTTAAGATAAAATCTTTCCTTGTGGAATGGATAAGCTGGCAATGGAAGCTTTTTAACTTTATCAGGATACATAACCGACCAGTCAATATCTATACCTGCTTCCCAAAGTTTTGCAAGTTTATTAATATTTCCACTTTTCAAATAGCGTTCTACAATGAAACTAACATCAGAGTCATCCAGTACCGAATTTTCCCACGCATATTCCTTTGCTTCAAAAATTCCAATTTTCTTTTTATTATCATTCTCAGTAAATTTTGTAAGGACTGTTTCCAAATCATCAACAGAACTTACTACAAAGACCTTTCTGTATTTCATTGCTTCACGACCTATTTGGAGAGTATAAGCAATTCTACTTAATAAATATTTAGTTTTCTCTTTTTCTGGAAGTTTATGTAAATACGTCAGTAGATTTTTTGCAATCAGATATATACCTTCTATATACTGTGCTGAAATAGGCACAATAAATTCATTTTGAAGAGGCTCTCTAACCTCATCACAATCCGGTAAATATTCTTCTACAAGAACATGAGCATTTGTTCCTCCAAAACCAAATGAGCTTACACCACCTCTAAGTGGAACCTTTTTTCCATCACGGATTTGATTTTCCCAATTCTTTGTTTCACTTCGTATAAAGAACGGGGTGTTTTCCAGATGGATATATGGGTTTAATTTATGAAAATGAATATTCGCCGGCACTTTCTTATGCTTCATAGACAATATCATTTTCAAAATACCTGCCACGCCAGATACAGCCTCTAAATGACCAATATTGGTTTTAACAGCACCTAGTCCACAATGTACATCTTTCTTTTGTATTCCCCATTCTTTATATAAATCATCAAATGCCATAGTTAGACCATTGATTTCAATTGGATCTCCTAATGCTGTTCCAGAGCCATGTGTTTCAATATAATCAACTGTTGATGGATCTACTCCGGCTTTATGATATGCCTTCTTGATTAACTCACACTGTGCATTTGGATTTGGTGCTGTAATTGAATTAGCTTTTCCACCATGATTTACTGCTGTTCCTTTTATAACGGCATAAATATTATCACCATCACTTATTGCATTATCCAATGGCTTTAACAATAAAGCAGCTGCACCTTCTCCTCTTACATACCCATTTGCTCTTTCATCAAAAGATTTACAGCTTCCATCTACACTAAGCATACTGGAATTACCTAATGCAATATATGTAAATGGACTTAATAATAAGTTTACACCACCTGCAATAGCACATTCACATTCTCCATTATTCAGTGCATCAACTGCCCTGCAAATGCTAACAAGACCACTTGAACAAGCTGTGTCAATTATTTCACTTGGCCCCATAAAATTATATAGATAGGATACTCTGTTTGGAATAATTGAGTTTGCAATACCTGTCAATGTATGGGGTTTAACAGCAGATTCTCTCAATGTAATTTCCATATAATCTGTGCTTGTTGCACCAACAAAAACTCCAACTTCACGTCCTGAAAACGTTTTTGGATTATATCCTGCATTTTCAAAAGTTTCCCATACAACCTGAATCATAAGTCTTTGTTGTGGATCTATTAACTCTGCTTCTCTCGGAGAAATTTTAAAAAATTCCGCATCAAATTTATCGGGATCATTAATGAATCCTCCCCACTTTGATGTCATTCTGTTGGGGTCATTTTCCTCTTTATTAAAATATTTTCTCCAGTCCCAACGTGTATCCGGAACCTCTGTTATCAAATCTTTCTCTGCAATGAGATTATCCCAGAAAATTTCGAGATTATCAGAACCCGGAAGAACCCCTGCAATACCGATAACTGCAATATCATTTTTTGTTTTATGCGAAGTATTGTCATAGATTTTTCTCTGATTACTTGTAAAAATATTTTTCTCTGTAGTTACTACAGACTGATTTACAACGGACTTCTTTTCGGTTTCTGATTCATCATCCCATTTTTCCACATTCTTTATATTCTCTTTAAATGTTTGAAGCAAATACTTTCCGAACTCCTCAATGGTTTGATAGGAATAGAAAATTGTAGGATTGGTCTGAATTCCATAATGTTTATTAATATTAACACACAAATTAGTAAATGTAATTGAGTCGAAATCATATTCTCCTAAATTTACATCTTTCTTAATTGTTTCCACAGGTAAGTTTTGTATCTTGGCAGCTACACTACATATATAGCTAACCACTTTATTATTTAATTCATTAATGTCATTTATTTTTTCTGCTTGTTTCTGTTCAATTTTTTCTGATTCAAAAGACAACTGATTTTCTCCGGTTAATTCTTCATCTAAAGCAGCTAACTGTTTTCTATCAACTTTTCGATTCAATGTAAGTGGATAAGAATCCACATAAATATATCGCTTTGGTACCATATATTCTGGGAGCGTCTTTTCCAGCTGTTCAACTAACACACCACTATCCGGTTTGTTTTGTCCCGATGCTGCAATTAGAAATGCCAAAAGTTTCTTGCTCTTATCTCCCACCACAACAACTGCCTGGTTTAAATTTTTATTTTCTAATAATGCATCCTCTATTTCACCTAATTCAATTCGGAATCCGTTAATTTTCACTTGAAAATCAGCACGTCCAACATATGCTATGTTGCCATCTTCCAATATTTTTACCAAATCACCTGTTTTGTAGATAATCTCATTGGTCTTTGTATAATGAATAAAGCGACGCTTTGTTTCTTGGGGATTATGTATATATCCTTTAGCTACTCCCGCACCACCTATATAGAGTTCTCCAATTTCTCCATTTTCTACTTCATTCATATTCTCATCTAGAATATAAATAGTTGTTTTTCTTATAGGTTTTCCAAGGTTAACAGGTATACCTATTTCTACTTTACTAATCATTGACCATATAGTTGTTTCTGTAGGGCCATACATATTCCATACTTCATTGCTTAAACTTAAAAGTTTATCAGCCAATTCTCTTGTCAGTGCTTCACCGCCACACAGAATTTTGATTGGCTGTTTTTCATTCCAGTCCGCTGCCAGAAGCATTTGCCATGTTGCTGGGGTTGCCTGCATAATTGTAAATTTTGTGTTTCTTATTTTCTCCAGAAGACGAATTCCATCTTTAGCAACTTCGTCACTTAGTATTTCAATCTTTCCACCAACAAGAAGCATCAGATACATTTCCAGTCCTGCAATATCAAA
>JAXJXA010000391.1:0-2154 GCA_036307745.1 Acutalibacteraceae bacterium
TGCGAAATATGCCGAAATGATTTCTGTATTTTAAATGGTGTTTAGTATAAATTATTTGTGGAGGAATTGTTTTGTCAGATTTAAAAAATGAGATAGAAAAACGCAGAACCTTTGCGATTATTTCGCACCCAGATGCGGGTAAAACAACACTTACCGAAAAGTTGTTGCTTTACGGAGGTGCAATTAATACAGCCGGTTCTGTAAAGGGTAAAAAAACTTCAAAGCACGCTGTTTCTGACTGGATGGAAATTGAGAAACAGAGAGGTATTTCTGTTACATCATCTGTTTTGCAGTTTAAATATGACGGTTACTGTATAAATATTCTTGATACTCCTGGTCACCAGGATTTCTCTGAAGATACCTACCGTACTTTGATGGCGGCTGACTCTGCTGTAATGGTAATTGATGGTTCAAAGGGTGTTGAAAACCAAACTAAAAAACTCTTTAAAGTTTGTGTTATGCGAAATATTCCTATTATTACATTTATCAACAAAATGGATCGCGATGCTATGAATACATTCGATTTACTTGATGATATAGAGAATGTACTTGGCATTCACACTTATCCCGTTAACTGGCCTATTGGTTGCGGCAAGGAATTTAAGGGTGTTTATGACAGAAACTCAAAACAGATTCTTGCTTTTACTGCTAATAATGGTCAAAAAGAAGTTGACGAACAGATTATAGATATAGATGATCCTGATTTAGCTGACTATATAGGTGATGATCACCGTGATACATTACTTGAAGAGGTTGAGCTTCTTGATGGTGCCGGTGATGATTTTGACATTGAGGCTGTTCGTAACGGTAAACTTACCCCTGTGTTCTTTGGTTCTGCACTTACAAATTTTGGTGTTGAACCTTTTCTTGAGAACTTCTTAAAACTTACAACATCTCCATTGCCTAGAAAAACTATTGATGGAGAGGTTGATCCTGTTTCTGAAAGTTTTTCAGCTTTCGTATTTAAAATACAAGCTAATATGAACAAGGCACACCGTGATAGAATTGCTTTTATGAGAATATGTTCAGGTAAGTTTGAGAAGAATATGGAAGTTTTTCACGTTCAGGGTAATCGAAAAATGCGTCTTTCTCAGCCACAGCAGATAATGGCACAAGAGAGAGAGGTTGTAGACGAGGCATATGCAGGCGATATAATCGGTGTATTCGATCCAGGTGTTTTCTCTATTGGTGATACTATTTGTATGGCTAATAAAAAGTGTCAGTTCCAGGGTATCCCTACTTTTGCTCCTGAGCATTTTGCTCTTGTGCGACAAAAAGATACAATGAAGCGTAAGCAGTTTATTAAAGGAACTGACCAGATTGCTCAGGAAGGTGCAATTCAGATTTTCCGTGAACTTGGTGCAGGTATGGAAGAGGTTATTGTTGGCGTTGTTGGTACGCTTCAATTTGAGGTGCTTGAATACAGACTTAAGAATGAATACAATGTTGATATTATTATGAATACATTGCCATATCAGTTTATACGTTGGATTGGCAATGACGATATTGACCCTAAAAAATTGGATTTAGCATCTGATACAAAGCGTATTCAGGATTTAAGAGATAATAATCTTTTGTTGTTTACAAGCGAATGGAGCATAAATTGGGCTTTGGAACATAACAAAGGTCTTATTTTAGAAGAATTTAGCGAAAACTAATAATTTTATATTGTTTATACATATTTTTGCATAGTGTACAATTTCTATTAACATAATAGGAATTGTACACTATAATTATTTCTTATACTAAACACTGTTTAAAATCGCTAAAAGGTTTTCGAGCAGATTTTGTACTGAACGAATACTGATCCACAGAAAGGCTGTCGCTTTTCGAGAATGCAGTATGAAGTGTAGTGCAAAATATGCCGAAATGATTTCTGTGTTTTAAATGGTGTTTAGTATTAAAGTTATATAAATATTTTGTTATGTTCTAGATAAATTATTTTATTAGAGATAATACTAGAGATTGTTTGGAAATGAAAAGTACTGTCTGTTTTGCTCTGTGATTTATATCCTGATTTCGGAAGGTATCAGTCTTTCTGTGAAATGATATTCGCACAGTACAAAATCTGTCTGAAAAACTTCAGCTACATTTCAAATGGTATTTATACTAGGGTCTGTTTGAAAAATCAAAAGCACTGTCTATTTTGCCCCA
>JAXJXA010000392.1:0-3488 GCA_036307745.1 Acutalibacteraceae bacterium
TCAGTTACCCATAAACCATGACAGTTTTTCGGAATATCACTGTCACCATAAAAATCGCTTGCGGAAAGCATCAAATCGAGGGTTTCCTGCTTTTCAAAAAGAGGACAATTATCGCTTACAAAAGCCTGTGCAAAGGTTGTAATATCCTTTAATGTACCTGTTACAGAACCTGCCGGATAGAGGAGAATATAACTCATAGCTGTGCCTAAATCCTCGTCCATAACAATTTCATCATAATTCATTATAAGGTAAGCCTTTGTTTTTTCACGCTGTTCACGCACCCACTCGTTGTCCCTGTAATCTGAGCTTACAGAGGTCTGCTCCATACCAAGAGGTTCAAGGATATTTTTATGCAGGTATTCCGCATAATCCATACCACTGACACGTTCAACTATGTAACCCGCAAGTGCCGCACCCCAGTTGGAGTACGCTGTAATCTCGCCAGGCTTGAAAACCTGTATAGGTTCGGTAACTTTTAATGCCTCTTCGAGAGAAATAATATCCGACTCGTCCGCTACCTCAAGGGCAGACATCGTTTCTTGCCAACCTGCATTGTGGTTCATAAGGTTCATTATTGTTATAGGCTCATCGTATTTAAGTTTTGTGAGAAAACCATCAGGGAGATAAGTCTGAATATCGGCATTAAGGTCAATCTTGCCCTGCTCGTGAAGTTGCATAATGCTTATCCAAATAAACGTTTTTGAAATACTGCCCCATTCGTAAACGGTGTTTTCGTCAGCAACAATTTGATTTTCTCGGTCAATATATCCGAAATGCTTGCTGTAAAGCACCTCGCCACCATTAAACACGGCTGTTGCAAATGAGGCATAATTACCTTCGTTTTCCTTTGCAAAATTTTCGATTTTCGTGTCGATATTGTCAAATTCAATATCCGACGAAGTTGTATTTTCAACCGCCTGAACAGGTGTGCAAAGCATTGTAAAAGCCGTTACAGCTAAAAGTAAAATTGATAATATTCTCTTCATACTAACTCCTTATTTATAGCACTTGTCTATACCTTTTATACACAGCATACAGAAAAGCATAAAGCTATGAATAATTATTCTTGTTCACTTAAAAGACGTTCTATTATTTTAACAGCAGAAGTAACCATTTTAGGACAAAACTCAGTAAACAAGTTATGATTTTTAGCATATTCTATGCCCTCTAAGGTTGCTATATCACACCCCAATAATTCCCTGCATATATATGAGCCATTTTCATCACGAAATCTTTCAAGAAATTCTGACGTAACATAGCTTGTTTTACCTCTACTTTCTAAATCCTCTTTTTCGGATTGTCCATATTTTAGTCCCAATGCCATCAATGCACCAGTACAGGCTCCGCAAACTTCACCTTTACACATTCCACTTCCAAAACACGCCCCCAGTTTAAGAGCTTGCTCTTCAGTGATGCCTAATTCATCTGCAAATGCAGCAAGTACAGCTTGTGAACAATGAAATTTTTCTTCAAATAAATTATTCGCTTTATCAATATGTGTCATTTTCTCTTCTTTCCCTTCTGTTAACAAATTTATCCTAAAATTCGCAAAGCCCGACATTTTGCCAGGCTTTGTTTATAAAAAACTATTTTCTATCAGTTACTCTTTACATCAAGAATAGCACCGGTATTTCCTGATGTTACCAACGCAGAATATCTTGCCAAATAGCCTGTTTTAATTCTTGGCTCCTTTGGTGTCCATTCTTTTCTTCTTGCTTCCATTTCCTCATCAGAAACCTTTACATTAATTGTGTTAGCCATAATGTCAATAGCGATTACATCGCCCTCTTTAACAAGAGCAATTGGGCCACCAACTGCTGCTTCAGGAGATACATGACCAATAGCAGCACCTCTTGTTGCACCTGAGAAACGACCATCTGTAATAAGAGCAACTGTGCTACCTAAACCTCTACCCATAATTGCAGATGTAGGATTAAGCATTTCTCTCATTCCAGGACCACCCTTAGGACCCTCATAACGTATAACTACAACATCACCTGGGTTAATCTTGTCGCCCATGATTGCATTCATAGCGTCCTCTTCACAGTCAAATACTCTTGCAGGTCCTTCGTGTACAAGCATTTCGGGAGCCACAGCACTTCTCTTTACAACACAGGAATCAGGTGCAAGATTACCTCTAAGTACAGCAATACCACCTGTTTTACTGTAAGGATTTTCAACTGTACGTATAACCTCAGTGTTTTTATTTTTAACCATAGCAATGTTCTCGCCCATTGTTTTGCCTGTAACAGTCATACATTCTGTGTGAATAAGACCTAATTTGTTAACCTCATTCATTACAGCATATACACCGCCTGCCTCGTTCAAATCCTCCATATGGTGATTACCTGCAGGAGCAAGATGACATAGGTTAGGCACCTTGTCGCTAATCTCGTTTGCAATATCAAGGTTAATTTCTATGCCAGCCTCGTGAGCAATAGCAGGTAAATGAAGCATACTGTTTGTACTGCAACCGAGTGCCATATCTATTGTAAGAGCATTTTCAAATGCCTCTCTTGTCATAATGTCACGAGGACGAATATCATTCTTTAGAAGCTCCATAATTTGCATACCTGCTTTTTTAGCAAGGCGAATTCTCTCTGAATATACAGCAGGAATTGTGCCATTACCACGCAAGCCCATACCAAGAACCTCTGTTAAACAGTTCATTGAGTTTGCTGTGTACATACCTGAGCAAGAACCGCAGGTTGGGCAGGTTTTCTCCTCATACTCTGTAAGCTCTTCTTCGGAGATTTTTCCTGCTGCAAAAGCACCAACAGCCTCAGAAGCGGCAGAAAAGCTAACCTTACAACCATTTACTGTACCTGCAAGCATAGGACCACCACTTACAAAAATTGTAGGAATGTTAAGTCTTGCAGCCGCCATAAGCAAACCAGGAACATTTTTGTCACAGTTTGGAATCATAACCAAAGCATCAAAACCGTGTGCCATAGCCATACATTCTGTAGAATCAGCAATCAGGTCACGGGTAACAAGAGAATACTTCATTCCTTGATGCCCCATAGCAATACCATCACAGACAGCAATAGCCGGGAAAACAACAGGTGTACCACCTGCCATAGCAACACCCAATTTAACAGCCTCTGTAATTTTGTCTATATTCATATGTCCGGGTACAATCTCATTAAATGAGCTTACAATACCTATCATAGGTCTTTTTTGCTCCTCAGCAGTAAAACCAAGTGCATTAAACAATGTTCTGTGGGGTGCATTCTGGGCACCGTTTTTTATAGCATCACTCTTCATTGCTATCAATCCCTTCAATATCAATTAATTTATTAATCTTAATTTATGTAATTAAATAAAAAAACAAATAATTATACTATGTTAAGATTAACTATAATTATAAAATCAATAACGAATACTGTCAAGAAAATTTACCATATGTTATCACAGAAAAAATGAAAGCCACATAAATTTCTGTGACTTTCATAGTATCAAATATTTAATACTAAACACCGTTTAAA
>JAXJXA010000393.1:0-5810 GCA_036307745.1 Acutalibacteraceae bacterium
CTCATAATTAAATCGATGTAAAACTTTTTTAAATTCCCTGTTGGTTTTAACTTCATTAAGGTCGGCAAAATAATTTGTTGGGCTTAAATGAATAAGCTTTTTTCTCTTTTGCCTTTCCACAGGTCTGTGTTTTCCATCACAAATCATTGCAAACTTTTCATCAACCTGTGTAACAATAAAAAAGGAATTTTTATCTCTGCCTGCAATAGATTTAACTATCTGTCCAGCCTTCATATTATGCACCTCTTAATCAGGAATTGTCATAATAACAGGCCCATTTGGCGTGATGGCTATTGTATGCTCAAAGTGAGCCGCCAGACTTCCGTCTACTGTAACAGTAGTCCAGTCATCATCCAGAACCTTAACCGCATAATTTCCTGCAGTAATCATCGGTTCTATCGCAATAGTCATACCGGGCAAAAGTCGAACACCTCTGCCCGCAGTACCGTAATTGGGTACACTGGGATCTTCGTGTAACTTCGCACCTACTCCATGGCCGACAAAATCTCGTACCACCGAGTAACTGCGCTCTTCAGCATAGCTCTGTACAGCATTTCCTATATCACCTATTCTGTTACCTGCAACAGCCTGCTTAATGCCCAGATACAGGCACTCTTCAGTTGCATCCAGCAACGCCCTAGCCTCTGCTGAAATATCACCGCAGGCAAAGGTATAGGCATTGTCCCCGTGAAAACCATCTATAAAGGCTCCCACATCTACACTGACAATATCGCCGCTTTTAAGGATTTGCTTTTTACTTGGTATGCCATGGATAACCACGTTGTTTACAGAAATACACGCACTTGCAGGAAAGCCGCCATAACCCAGGAACGAGGGCTTTGCACCCTGTTCCTGAATATATTTACGTACTATATTATCAATTTCCCAAGTTGACACACCTGGCTCTACAGCCTCGCCTGCCATCTTAAGTGCGTTAGCGGATATTCTGCAAGCCTCTCGCATCAGATCCAATTCACGCTTTGTTTTAAGTACAATCATTCTATTAATCCTCTAGTTCCTTGAGAACAAGTGCAGTTGTATCTGCAATCTCTTCCTGACCTTCTACAATAGCAAGTTTACCCTGCTTTTCGTAGTAGTCCTTCAGAGGCTCGGTTTCCTCGTGGTAAACCTTTAATCTTGATAGTACTGTATCAGGGTGGTCATCCTTACGCTGAACAAGGGCACCTGTACAAAGGTTGCACACGCCTTCCTTACTTGGCTTTTTATACTCAAGATGGTAGCTTGCACCACACTTTTCACAAACACGGCGTCCGGACATTCTCTTAACGATGTTTTCATCAGGTACTTCAATATCAATTACCTTATCAATTACAACACCCATTGCATCCAGAGCCTCGGCCTGAGGGATGGTTCTTGGAAAACCGTCCAGAATAAACCCATTCTGACAATCGCTTTCAGCTAGTCTATCTTTAATAATGCCTATTACAACATCATCCGGAACCAGCTTACCAGCATCCATAAAGGACTTAGCCTTAAGACCCATCTCTGTACCGCTTTTCAACGCAGCACGGATAATATTACCCGTAGAAATTGTAGGAATTTTCAGAAATTCACAAATCTTCTCCGCCTGAGTACCTTTGCCGGCACCGGGAGCACCTAATAAAATTATATTCATTATATTCTCCTCCAATTCATCAGTCAAGGAACCCTTTATAATGACGCATCATCATCTGAGATTCCATCTGCTTAATTGTTTCCAAACATACACCTACTACGATAATAATTGATGTACCGCCAAGTGACATACTTGACATACCTGTAAGATTAGAGTAGATAATCGGAACTAATGCAATTACAGCCAGGAACAAAGCACCAATAAGTGTTATTCTTGACAGAATCTTTGCAATAAAGTCAGTGGTAGGCTTACCTGGACGAATACCAGGAATTGTACCATTGTTCTGACGAAGATTATTGGACATTTCTATTGGATTATACTGAATTGATGTATAGAAATATGCAAACAGTATAATCAGAATAAAGTAGAGCACCGCATAAACCCAACTGCTTTGGTCAAACAACATAATAAAGTCATTCCAGAATCCTGTAATATTAGGGAAGAACAACTTAATTGTTGTTGGAATAGAAAGAATTGAGCTTGCAAAGATGATAGGAAGAACGCCACCCAAACTTACCTTAATTGGCAAGTGACTGCTTTGACCGCCATACATCTTTCTGCCAACTACTCTTTTAGCATACTGAATAGGAATTCTTCTCTCTGCATCCTGCATAAAGGTAATAACCCACATAACAGCGAGAAAGATAACAACAAACAGTGGCACAAGCACAAAATACTGTGTACTACCTTCAAGTGCCATATTAAAGAAATTAACAAGTTCTGTAACAATAAGAGGGAATCTCGCAACAATACCCGCAAACAACAGGATTGAAATACCATTTCCTATACCAAACTGGTTAATCTGCTCACCCAGCCACATCATAAGTGCTGTACCTGCTGTAAATACAAGTACAATAACAACTGCTGAGAAGAAGAAGTCAAAGCCTTCTGTATAATCAAGAACACCGCTCTTCTTTAGGAAAAGGAAGTACGCAATACCCTGAATAAGACCAAGGCCAACCGTTACATATCTTGTAATAGTCGCAATCTTCTTTCTTCCTTCTTCACCCTCTTTAGCCATACGCTCAAGGGCAGGAATCGCAACTGTTAAAAGCTGAATGATAATAGAACTGTTGATGTATGGAGTAACACCCATTGCAAACAATGTAGCGTTTGAAAAAGCACCACCAGACAATGTATCCAAGTATGCAAACATTGAACCATTATTTGTCAGGTTATTCATTGCTGACTGGAGTGCTTCCATATCCAGAAACGGTACGGGGATAACCGAACCGATTCTGAATACTACTATAATTAGCAGAGTAAATAAAATCTTTTTACGAAGATCAGGTACTTGCCATGCGTTGCGAATGGTTTTAAACATTAAACCACCTCTGCCTTTCCGCCAGCTGCTTCAATCTTCTCCTTTGCAGATGCGGAATATGCAGCAACCTTAACTTCTAATTTCTTAGTAAGATTTCCGTTACCCAAAATTTTAATTGAATCAAAAGAATTCTTAACGAGTCCTGCATCGATGAGTGCCTGTGTATCAACTACAGCACCATCTTCAAACTTCTCAAGGCTACCAACATTAACAGCAACTACTGTCTTAGCGAAAATATTGTTAAAGCCTCTCTTTGGCAGACGTCTCTGCATTGGCATCTGACCACCTTCAAAACCTGGTCTTACACCGCCGCCTGATCTTGCCTTCTGTCCCTTGTGGCCTTTACCTGCTGTTTTACCCTGACCTGAACCGTGTCCACGACCAATACGTTTAACAGCTTTCTTAGAACCCTCTACAGGTGAAAGTTCGTGCAATTTCATCTTTAGCACCTCCTTGCTTACGCTTCACTTACCTCGATAAGGTGAGCTATTTTAGCAACCTTACCTTTAGTCTGAGGATTATCAGGCTGAGTTGTAACATCGCCTATCTTCTTCAAACCAAGTGCCTGGGCTGTTGCAATTTGGTCTTTTTTACTGCCTATAAGACTTTTTACAAGCTTAATATTAACATTTGCCATCTTGCTGCCCTCCTATTATAAAATCTCTTTTACAGATTTGCCACGAATAGCAGCAATCTCTTCTGCTGAACGTAGTGATGCAAGACCAGCCAGTGTTGCACGTACTACGTTGCAAGGGTTATTTGAACGTAACGCCTTTGTACGAATATCCTTAATACCTACAGCCTCGATAACTGCACGAACAGGACCACCGGCAATAACACCAGTACCTGCTGCTGCTGGCTTCATAAGAACTCGACCTGCGCCAAACTCGCCGATAACCTCGTGAGGGATTGTTGTACCCTTAAGAGAAACCTTAATCAGATTCTTCTTAGCGTCTTCAATACCCTTACGGATAGCATCAGGAACTTCGCCTGCTTTACCAATGCCAAAGCCTACGATTCCGTTGCCGTCGCCTACTACTACAAGAGCAGCAAACTTGAAGATACGGCCACCCTTAACTGTTTTTGATACGCGGTTGATTGTAACAACACGCTCTTGTAAATCTAATGTTGATGCGTCAATAATAGCCAAAGTAATTTCCTCCCCTTCTTAGAACTTGAGGCCGCCCTGGCGGGCACCTTCGGCCAATTCCTTGACACGGCCGTGATAGATATATCCACCGCGGTCAAATACTACCTCGGTGATGCCTTTGTCGGCAGCCTTTTTAGCGATAGCCTCGCCAACTTTGAAAGCTGCCTCTTTGTTTCCGCCGTTGCCTTCAATCTCAAGTGAAGAAGCAGTAACAAGAGTAACACCGTTTACGTCGTCAATAATCTGAGCGTAAATGTTTGTGTTAGAGCGGAACACGTTAAGGCGTGGGCATTCTGCTGTACCGCTAATCTTGCTGCGTACTCTTGTGTGACGCTTTAAACGGGCTTTATTTTTATCTGCCTTTGATACCATAATGTTTCACACTCCTTAATTATTTCTTGCCGCCCTTACCGGCTTTACCTTCTTTACGACGAATAACTTCGTCTGCGTACTTAATACCTTTACCCTTATAAGGCTCTGGTGGACGCTTCTCTCTTACCTCAGCAGCAAACTGACCAACCTTTTGCTTGTCGATGCCTGAGATAATAATTGTGTTAGGGTCTGGAGCGTCGATCTTAACATCGTCTGTATCGCTAACGATTACCTGGTGTGAATAACCAAGGTTCATAACAAGGTCCTTGCCCTTCTTCTGAACACGGTAACCTACGCCCTTAACCTCTAGCTTCTTCTGGTAGCCCTCTGTAACACCTGTAACCATATTAGCAACAAGTGAACGAGTCAAGCCGTGAAGAGCTCTGTTCTTCTTAATAGCCTTAGGTGACTTATCATCTGGCACCTTAATTTCGATTGCTTCAGCATTAACCTCAACGATCATATTAGGGTGAATGTTCTGAGTAAGTGTACCCTTAGGTCCTTTTACAGTCAATACACCGTTGTCAAATTTAGCTTCAACACCAGCGGGAATATTTACAGGTTTTCTTCCAATTCGAGATAATTTGATTTCTGTCTCAGCCATTCTCGCACCTCCTTACCAAACGAATGCAAGGATTTCTCCGCCTACGTTCTCTTTGCGTGCCTGACGGTCTGTCATAACACCCTTAGAAGTTGAAACGATAGCTACGCCAAGGCCTTTAATAACCTTTGGCATATCCTCTACATTGCTATATCTACGCAAACCGGGCTTAGAAACTCTTCTCAAACCTGTAATAACAGGCTTCTTACCCTCAAGATATTTAAGAGTAACAGTGATAATACCCTGCTTGCCATCTTCAACTACAGTAAAATCTTTAATGTAGCCTTCGTCTAACAAAATCTGGCATATAGCCTTCTTCATATTTGAAGCAGGAATCTCTACAGAATCATGCTTCGCAGAACTTGCGTTACGAATTCTTGTAAGCAAATCTGCTATTGGATCAGTAATCTGCATAACATTAACCTCCTTCGTTTACCAGCTTGCCATTTTAACGCCGGGAATTTCGCCCTTATAAGCTAATTCTCTGAAACAAATACGGCATACTCCGTATTTACGAAGATAAGCGTGTGGTCTACCACAGATTTTGCATCTGTTATATTCTCTTGTAGAGAACTTCTGTGTTCTCTGCTGCTTAACTTTCATTGCTGTCTTAGCCACGAAAAACCCTCCTTATTTAGCAAATGGAGCACCCATAAGTGTTAGCAACTCACGAGCCTCTTCGTCTGTCTTAGCTGTTGTAACAAAGCAGATGTCCATACCTCTTACC
>JAXJXA010000394.1:0-4040 GCA_036307745.1 Acutalibacteraceae bacterium
GATTATAAGTTTCTCCTTGCCGTTGTTTCGTTTAGGTATAGATTATTTCGTTGTTTACGATTTCGGTTGCTCTGTTGCGGATGTTATTCATACTCTGAACCCAAAGCATTGGATTTTCTGTTTTTATCTGTTCGGTGATGTTTTCGTTTACTGCCATTTGATTTACTAACCGAAAAAACATTTCGTTAGCTCTGCTATCGACATCGGCTAAATACTCTGCGAGCTTACAGCTTGTAAGCAAATTATAATATCTGATTTTATGGTGATTGAGCAAATAATTTTTATGTCTCTGACCGAACACACCGATTTCTACATTCTTTTCTTCGGGAAGTTTTAAATCAGGGATAAGATAGTCACCCTGCTGTGTATAAGTGATATTAGAATTTGTCATGATTTTTACCTCCAAAATATTCTTTGTCAGAGCTGATTCAGGTCATTCAGGAGGATTTTTATATAATTGATAGTAATTTTGATTCGAAATCTTTAAATAAAGGGGATAAATACTTGATTTTTGACTGCAATTGACTGCATCTTTGACTGCACTTTATCTTAATTTAAGTGATTTTAACTTTTCTTAAAATAACTTTGTAACACCTCAAGACCTTAGTGTTTAAGCCATTTTAGAGCATTTTAAGAAAGATTGGCAAAAAAAGAAAGGTGGTTATAAAAACCACCTTTTTGGTCGAGGTGACAGGACTTGAACCTGCGGCATCTTGGTCCCAAACCAAGCACTCTACCAAACTGAGTTACACCTCGATATTTTATTATGTCTCTCGACAGCTTCTATATTATATATTATATTTGAATATTTGTCAACAGTTTTTTAAAAAAAATTTGAATAATTATAAAACCCTTAATTGCAATAAGAAATCGGGCAATAAAAATGAATAAAGTTAAATAAAATACAGATATATTTTTATTGGAAACAAAACATAGTATGTGTAATATAATAATAACGTTTTTTACATTTAATTTACCAAACATTGCTTGAAGTTTTACGATCAACTGTTATATTAAAACTGCCGGTGAAAACATATAGTTTTTCAGAGGAGATAAAAGAGAATAGAAATCAATAATTTTCAGGAGGAGAAATTATGAAAAAGAAAATGCTATGTCTTATTATAACAGCAATGCTTGCTGTTAGTATGATGGCAGGTTGTGCGGGTGAACAAACAGAAACTACGGAAATATCAGATAAAAATGTTCCCGCTTCTACAACATCTTCAGAAACAAGTGAGGTGAAAGCTCCTAAATATGTGTTTATGTTTATTGGTGATGGTATGAGTTACCCACAAATTCAGCTTACAAACTACTTTGTAAGTGCTAATTCAGCAGCAGAAAATTCTGAAAAGATTACTGTTGAAGAGGAAGAGAAGTCAATTCTTGCAAGTAAGAATAATCTTACGATGATGAGTTTTCCAATAGCTGGTTCTGCTCAGACTTATGACAGTACATCGTTTGCTCCCGATTCTGCTTCAACAGCTACTTCTATGGCAACGGGTCATAAAACTTGGAGTGGTAGTATAAATGTAAGTGAAGATTTTACCGAGGAGTATGAAACAATCGCAGAAAAGTTGAAGAGCCAAAAAGATTATAAGATTGGTATAATTTCCAGTGTAAATCTTAACCATGCTACACCTGCTGCTTTTTATGCACATCAGCAATCAAGAAACAGCTATTACGAAATTGGTGAAGAACTTATAGAAAGTGAATTTGATTACTTTGCAGGTGGTGGACTAAAGAGTGTAACCGGAGAAGATGGTGATAAAAAAGATTTATATGAGCTTGCAAGTGAATCAGGTTATAAGGTAGTTAAAACACAGGCTGAGGCTGAAGCACTTAAGGCAGAAGATGGTAAGGTAATTGTAATTGATGAACACCTTGCAGATAATGATTCAATGTCTTATGATATGGATCTTAGTGATGATGAATGGGCTTTGGCAGACTATGTGGAAAAAGGTATTGAAATGCTCAACAATGATAATGGCTTTTTTATGATGGTTGAAGGCGGAAAGATTGACTGGGCTTGTCATGCTAATGATGCCGCCGCTACAATTACAGATACAATAGCACTTGATAACGCTGTTGCTGAGGCTGTTGAGTTCTACAATGAGCATCCTGATGAAACTCTTATTATCGTAACAGGTGACCACGAAACAGGTGGACTTACAATCGGTTATGCAGGTACAGATTACGATACATTCCTGACAAATTTCAATAATCAAAAGATTTCTTATGCAAAGTATGATTCTGACTATGTAACAAAATATAAAAAAGATAAGACAGATTTTAATACAGTTATGAAAGATGTAACAGAGCTGTTTGGTTTACAGGCTCCAACTTTTTCGGAGGATTCATCTTCAAATCAGAAAGATAGTGCAGATCAACATCCTGAATCAGAAGATACAGGTAGTCTGGTTCTCACTCAGTATGAGTATGACACCTTAAAAAAGGCTTATGAAACAACTATGTCAAGAACAGGCGAAGAAGAGGAATTTTCTCAGGAAGAATATGTAAAATATGGTAGCTATGAGCCATTAACAGTAACAATTACACATCTTCTCAATAATAAAAGTGGTGTAAACTTTGGTTCTTACGCACATACAGGACTTCCAACAGAAGTTCTTGTAAAGGGTGCAGGAGAGAGCTTGTTTGATGGATATTATGATAATACTGACATTTACAATAAGCTGGCGAGTTTGATGGGAGTAAAATAAAAATGAAGAGTGTTTTTTCGGTAAAGGAAAATCAACACTCCTGATGATTATAATCGGTATAATTATTACAGGTGTCCTCATAGGCATACCCACAGGCTATGAGGATGCTTTGATTTATCAAGATATGGAACGAGCAGTTTGTAGAGTTATTGAGACAGATAATTCAATGATTAAAAATTCCGGTCTTATTCAGTCAGGAGAACAATCGTGTGCTTTAATAGTTGAAGACGGTATACTAAAAGGTAAAGAAATAACAGGAGTTAATTTTTTAAGTGGTTCACTTGAAAAAGATAAGATTTACGAGGTAGGTGACAAGGCACTTGTTACTATAAGTTATGATGGCGAAACAATTTCTTCGGCAGTTATGTCTGACCATTATCGTCTTGATAAGGAATTCATATTACTTGCAATATTTGCAATATTACTTATTGTAGTGGCAGGCAAAAATGGTTTTCTTGCTATATTTTCCTTTGTTATCACTATATTATCTATTTGGAAAATACTTGTACCGTCTTATCTCAATGGTTACTCGCCTGTATGGGTAGGTATTGCAATAACCGTGTTACTTACAGTTATTATCATATTTTTTGTTTATGGATTTGATAGGCGTACAATTACAGCCACCGGAGGTGCATTGCTGGGAATATTGTCAACTTGTATTCTTGGTATGATATTTACAGACTTGTTTAAAATCAATGGTGCAGTAATGCCAGATTCAGAATCTTTACTTTACAGCGGATATCAGAATCTTGATCTTACAGCTATATTTATGAGCAGTATATTTATTGGTGCGTCAGGTGCGATGATGGATTTAGCTGTGGATATAACATCTGCTGTTTATGAGGTTGTAGAAAAGAAACCTGATATTTCCTGGAAAGAAGCGGCAAAATCCGGTATGAATGTAGGTAGAGCCGCAATGGGTACAATGACTACCACTCTTTTATTAGCATATTCAGGTGGATATGTAACATTACTTATGGTATTTATGGCACAGGGAACACCGATTGACCATATCTTAAATTACAAATATGTTTCTGCAGAAGTTCTTGATACTGTAGTCGGAAGCTTTGGTCTTGTAACGGTTGCACCATTTACAGCAATGGTAGCAGGATTTTTACTTACACACAGGAGTAAAAATAAAAAATCAAAAATATTGTCAGAGTTTGAAAACAATAATTTACATATTGTATGATATATTAAAATAAAATCATATACTTTTTCGTAGTTTCTGACCAAATTATTTAAAGTTTATACTAAGCACCGTTTAAAATCAGTAAAAGATTTTGGAGCAGATTTTGTACTGAACGAATACTGATCCACAGA
>JAXJXA010000395.1:0-7980 GCA_036307745.1 Acutalibacteraceae bacterium
AGATTTATAAGTTTCTGAACATATAATACTAGGGGCTGTTTGAAAATAGACAGTTTTTTGATTTTTCAAACAGCCTCTAATATATTTACTTTATTTAAAGTTTTATCGCTTTTGTTTGAGCTTTTAAAGATAATAGTAGTTTTGCTTTATAAGAAATATTAACAATATGATAAAATAAAGCAGAGTTTTTAACTTTCCCAACTTCTCTTAACATATACATTCGAATTATTGGCAAGCTGTTCCAGATTTTTGATCTCTGAATCGGTTAAGTGGATTTTTGAAATGTTGGATAAGCATTTTGCTTGTTTTATACTGGTAAGACCAATTATTGGAACAATATTTTTTGAAATTGCCCATACTATGGGAATTTGAGAAGGATCTGTTTTATATTTCTCTGCAAGTTTTTTCTGATAATTGAGCAACGATGCAATTTTTTTAAACTTTCTTTTAGGAAAAGAAAAGCCTCTTGCTGACAGTAAGGGAAAGCTATGGTGTTCATCATAATGTCCTGATAAAGCACCTTGTTCCAATACCATATACGCAAAATATGTAGCGTTATTTTCAGAACACCATTTTATAATTTTTCTTTCTTCTTCTGTGTTATTTAATAAGCTATAATGATTTTGAACTCCAGCTAAATTATAGCCAGCAGATTTTAATTTATGTTGTGCATATTTTATCTGTGTTAATGTTATATTTGATAGTCCAAGTGATTTAATTTTATTGGCTTTCAGCAATTCGATAGCATCTTCTAAATTTTGTTCTAAATTAAGAGGAATATGAATCCAGTATATATTAGGGGATGTAATACCTAGTCTTTCACAACTATTTTTCAGTGCATTTTGCATTGCTCCTTTTTTGTAGTTCTTTGTGGGCAGATATTTTGTTGATATAAAAACTTCTTTATTATTACTAATGCATTTGCCGAGAATTTTTTCAGAATTTCCATTGCCATATGAATTAGCTGTGTCCCACATAGTAAATCCTGTCTGATATGCAGTTTCAAAAGTTTCTAATAGTTGTTGTTCGTCATAACATTTGCCAAAAACCATTTTTGAACCATTTGTTCCGTTTCCCCAAGCCCAGGTACCTATCATACATTGTGATGAGTTTATATTCTCCATAAAATCTACTCCTCGTTTTTTTCTTTTAATGTTCTGCGAATTCTACTTAGTGATTCAGGAGTTATGCCCAGATATGTTGCAATATACGAATTTTTAATTTTTTTATCTAGCGAAGGATAATTTTTTTTGAATTCAAGATATCGTTCTGTTGCATTTTTGGTAAGAAATTGATTTTCTCTTTCAATTTTATAGCATAAGGCTTTTTCTAGTGATTTTATGTACATGGATTTTAGACATTCATCCTGTAAAAGAATTCTTTTGAATTGTTTTACAGGTGCTATAATTATAGAACAATTTTCCATAGCTTCGTAGTTGCATATACTTTTTTCATATTCAACAAGACTTTCGTCCATTATGAGTTTATTTGATGTGTGAAAGTACTTGGTAATATCTTTTCCGTTTTCGTCCAGATAATAACTCCGCATAGAACCAGCCAGAATAAATCCAATATTCTCATATTTTTCTCCGATTCTCAGCAAAATTTCACCTTTATTATACTCTTTAATATGTGCTATACTGAGCATTTTCTTAAAAATATCCTTCTGTAACGGAATATCGCTATACATTGAACAGGCTTGTATAATTTGTTCAATAATTGCTTCGTAATTCAACTCTGTATTTACTCCTTTATAATGTATTTTATCAATTTTAAAATTTGTTTCATTAACAAATGATAATTTTCAGGAATTTCTAGGTCGTATCAAATATTCAGTAATTTTTCTGTTTTCAGATACAACCTAAAAGAAAAATATATATTTATTTTATAACTACAATGCCATTCCGGTATTCTTCACCACAGAGTTTAATGTTTTTGGTGAATGTGTAATAAATGTCAGTTGATGATATTTCAAGGTTTAGTAGTTTTTCAGCATAGTCAGAAAAATTTTCAGGAAGATTTGTCAGTTTTGTTACTATTGGCAATTTTGTGCTTTTTTTCATTACATTTAATATTTCAGTTCCCTTTTTATTAAAACCTAGAACTCTTATATATGGTACGGGCGATTTTGTATACTCTTTTGTAATACCAAGTAAATAAGACATAATGATACGTCTTATTCTTGCGTGAGTGTAGCGTTTGGATTTTATCATTTCGATAAGCGTAAACAGATTTGTTGATTGTAATATAGCTTTATAAATTCTGTTTTCAAGTCCTTCGTTAACATCTGCTGTTTCTGCAAGTTTTTCTATGGAAAGTTCTCTGAGTTTAATAAGAATACCACGCATATTATTTTCAAGCTGTGCGATTTCACCGTTATCTATTGCCTTTGTTAGGGTGTCAACACAACTTTCAGGTACATAGGTTCTGAAGAATTCATTATTCAAAATGAGCTTGCGTATATTGCTTGCACTTGCAAAATCTGAAGAAATTTTAAGGCTGTTATGTGCATCACCGATACGTTTAAATGTAACAGGGGTTATATTTGAATGAATTTCTTTCAAAGCCTTTATATATTCAATTCCCAGTGTGTTGTTTGGAGAAGATATAATTTCTTTTTGCTGTGAATTTCCTATTATTTCAATAGTTTTTGAAAGTGCAACAGGATAACTTATCCCTGTTGAAATTATTTCTTTGAACTGCTGTTTGAAATTATCTTGAGAAATAATGTTGCATATATTATTCAAAGCCTCAATGTTTCCACATTCACTGCCAAAAGCAAGAGAATCTGTGCAACCCATAGCATCTGCAATCTGAACACCGCCTCTGGCAAACACCTGAGCATTTGAAAGTGCAAAGGGGAGTGGTAACTCAAGCACTAAGTCAACTCCATTTTTCAGTGCCATTTCTGTTCTCTTGTGTTTAGGAATAATGGCAACATCGCCACGCTGTACATAGTTACCACTCATTATTGCTGTTATATGTGTTGCACCATCTTGTTTGCAACACTCTGTAAGAAAACGATGGCCTTTATGAAAAGGATTAAATTCACTGATAATTGCATAGTTTTTCAAACGGAATACCTCTCTTATTTTATTGGTGAAAAAAGGTTGAATTTATCTTTTATTTGTACTATTATATAATAGTGCTGGTCAGTTGTGCAACACGTATATTTAATATTTTATCAATAAGGAGAAAATGCTTTATGATGATTTTAGTAATAAACGCAGGAAGTTCTTCCCTTAAATATCAGTTGTTTGATATGGAAAACGAAATAATGCTTTGTAAGGGTAACTGTGAAAGAATTGGTCTTGAAAAGAGCTTTATAGGTCATAAAACCTACAATGGCAGAAAGACAGAAAAAGAAATAGTGATGAAAGACCACAAAGATGCATTTATGCAGGTTAACGAAATGCTTACAGATGCTGAGTATGGTGTTATTGGAAGTGTAAATGAAATTTCTGCTGTTGGTCACAGAATTGTGCAAGGTGGTGCACGCTTCAGTAAGAGTGAACTTGTAAACGATAAGGTAGTAGAGGGAATTAAGGCTCTTATTCCGTTAGCACCATTACATAATAAGGGACACGTTCAGGCTATTGAGGCTTGTACAGAGGTGTTTGGTAAAAGTGTGCCTCAGGTTGTAGTATTTGATACAGCTTTTCACGCAACAATGCCTCCAAAGGCTTATATCTATCCTGTACCTTATGAGTATTTTGAAAAGTATAAAATTCGTCGTTATGGCTTCCACGGTACGTCACATCGTTATGTAAGCAACCGTTGGGCAGAAATAACAGGTAAATCTCTTGTTGGTACAAAGATGATTACTTGCCACCTTGGAAATGGTTCATCAATTACAGCTATTCAGGATGGTAAGGTTATAGATACAAGTATGGGTCTTACTCCTCTTGATGGTTTTATGATGGGCACACGCTGTGGTACTTTGGATCCTTCTGTTGTCACATATATTGAGGAGAAAGAAAATCTGACACCTCAGCAGATGAGCGATATTCTTAATAAGAAATCTGGTTTACTTGGTATTTCAGGAGTTTCAAGTGATGATAGAGATGTTACAAAAGCAGCTGCTGAGGGTAACACAAGAGCCCAGCTTGCTCATGAGATTCTACGTTATGAAATTGAAAAATTTATTGGTGGATATTATGTAGCTTTGGGTGGTTGTGATGTTATGATATTCACAGCAGGTCTTGGAGAAAACCAGGCACATCACCGTCAGGCTATCTGTGATAATCTGGCAAGCCTTGGTGTTAAACTTGATCCTGAACTTAATAATAAGATGATTCTTGGTAATGAGGGTAAAATTTCAGCTGAGGATAGCAAAGTTGATGTTTATGTTATTCCTACAAATGAAGAGCTTGTTATTGCAAGAGATACACAGGCTATTGTTAGTAAGTTGAAATAATTAAACTTATAAAAGGGCGGTTTATTATAATCGCCCTTTTTGAATAATAATAAAAAATTTGGAGGTATATTTATGAGATATTTGAATGATGAAGAGGTTGATATTCTCATTGAGGGGATTAAAGAGAAAACAAGGCAGATAGTGTATTCTCTGGAAATTGATAAGGAGAAAACTCCTGATATTTTTGACAGTAAGTTTGGTGGTGTTCCGTATTGGGTTTTAAATAAGGAATATCCAACGGATAATGAAGGTAATAAACTTATTTTTCTGGCTCAGTTGAACTTTGATAAAGTAGATGTTCCTGAACCTTTGCCTCAAAAAGGTATACTTCAATTTTTTACAGGTGTTGACGATGTTTTTGGATTGGATTTTGATAATCCGACAAGTCAGAATACTTTCCGTGTGATTTATCACGAAAGTGTAGATTATAATGTAACAACAGAACAGATAAGAAGTTTGAATATACCAGTAAGCACTGATGAAGATATGGAGTATTACACACCTGTTTTTAAAGAGGTAGCAGTAACTATGCAAGAAAGTGAGAATTTCTTAGCTATGTGCGATTACCGCATAGAAGAAGTTGCAGGAGAAGTAACAAAAGAAAAATTCGGTTTTGATTATCACGATGAGTATGATTCATTGTATGATTATCTCAGTGATGATGATCTGGAAAAACTGAATGATACTATTGATCCCCTTGGTTGCAGACTTTTAGGGTATCCGTTCTTTACTCAGAATGATCCAAGAGAATACAACGAAGATTTGAGAAAATATGATACATTGCTTTTCCAGATGGATACAGTTACAGATGATTCGGAGGACTATGTTATGTGGGGCGACAGTGGTGTAGGTAATTTTTTTATAAAGAAAGAAGATTTGAAAAATCTGAATTTCAGTGATGTGCTATATAATTGGGACTGTTTTTAATTTTATTGTATGTACTTCGGGTTGAATTTTAAAATTCGCCCGAAGTTATTGTTTTAGGATGTAACTGTACTTGTGTCAGAATTATCTCTGAACAGCAGTGAAATACACCACAATGCCGCAAGTCCTACCAGTGTGTAGACTATTCGGCTTATCATTCCTGTTTGACCACCACAGATCCATGCTACAATATCAAATTGGAAAATTCCGATAGAACCCCAATTTATTCCGCCAATTACCAGCAGAGTAAGAGCAATTTTGTCTAACATAGAAAAACCTCCTTTGTGTTGTTAGTGTTTCACAAAGGAGGGAGTATATTCATAATGATAAAAAATCAATTTTAAATATTTATTATAATTGTTTAAAAACATTGTGTTATGAGTATCAGGCGAAAGGTACTATTATACCGGCTATTATACATATAACACCTATAACAGAAACAACAGTACCTATAATTCTCATTGTTTTTCTGCCTTTTACAATACCCTTATTATGGATTTGTTCTTCAATACCATAGTAAGGTAGAATAATATAGATAATTCCCATTAATAATGCACCGGGACCAGCTACCAGTAATCCTACTTTTAAAATCTGAGAAATAAGCCCTATAAATGTTCCGAGCATAATGACAATAAAACATATAATACTTATTACACTGAAAAATTTTTGAAACTTTTTTCTGTACTTATGGTAAATAAATGTGTTGTCTTCACATTCATCACTGCAAAAGGCGTGGTTATAATCAATCTCTTTTCCACAATACTCACATATTTTCATTTTACATACACCTTGCTTTTATTATCAGTTTATCTTAAATTACTTTTAATTACAGAGGAGATTATACACCATATAAATTTAAAGGTCAAACAATAATTGTTAATATTTATTTTTAGGGGCTGTTTGAAAAAATCAAAAGCACTGTTTATTTTGCTCCAAAATGGTGTTTTCTGCGGTTTTTGCCTTGAAATCACTCGTTTCGAAACAAAAATCCAGTATTTTCTATTTTCAAACAAGCCCTAATTTGATTTGAATTAATGCTAAATGCCGTTAAAAAAATCAGAATCTTTATGGCATATTTTTTGGTACTTCATCTTTTTATATGGAATGATATTTGTACATAAAAATTGTTTAGAAGTTTTTTTATATTTCAAATGATGTTTGGTATAAAATAAATTTTCATAAAATGCTTGACACAGATCATATACTTTGATATAATCACTAAGGAAAATAAAGCAAAGCAGATGTGCTTTCACCTATGAGGTTCCGTCTTGCATAGGTCAATCATTTTAAGAGGTATACACAAATATGTGTATAGTTTCATTGTGTTTGATTGCGGGCGGAAATATCTGCTCGCATTTTTATTTCTTATTATTTTTTGGAGGTGCTTACCCATTAGCAACAAGGAACTACAGATTAACGACGAAATTCGAGACAAAGAAATAAGAGTAATTAACTCAGACGGTTCTCAGCTGGGACTTATGTCTGCCGTAAAAGCATTACAAATTGCAGAGTCGCAGAACTTAGATTTGGTTAAAATTGCGCCTCAGGCAAAGCCACCTGTATGTAAGGTTATGGATTACGGCAAATATCGTTTTGAACAAGCAAAGCGTGAAAAAGAGGCGAAGAAGAATCAACGTGTTATAGATGTTAAGGAAATAAGACTTTCTCTTAATATCGACACACACGATTTTAATACAAAAGTAAACCAGGCTACCAAATTTATTAAAAACGGTAACAAGGTAAAAGTATCTATCCGTTTCCGTGGCAGAGAGATGGGGCATCCTGAGATAGGTCACGAGAATATGGGAAGATTTGCTCAAGCTATGGAAGAGGTAGCAGTTGTTGAAAAACCTGCTAAACTTGAAGGACGCAATATGCTTATGTTCCTTGCTCCAAAAACAGGCAAATAATCAGACAAATCAAGGAGGATAATATTATGCCAAAGATTAAAACACACAGTGGTGCAAAAAAGCGTTTTAAAGTTTCTAAGAACGGTAAAATTATTCGTGCACACGCTAATAAGACACATATTCTTAATAAGAAGACAACAAAGCGTAAGAGAGGCTTAAGAAAGAGTGCTGTTACTGATAAGACAAATGTAGCACAGTTAAAGAAGCTACTCCCTTACAAATAATTAAGAATTTAACTTTTGATAAATAAATCAATACGGAGGTAAAAGGATATGGCACGTGTAAAAGGTGCGATGATGACTCGCAAGAGAAGAAAGAAAGTATTAAAGCTAGCTAAAGGTTACTGGGGTTCTAAGAGCAGACACTTCAAGATGGCTAAGCAGGCTGTAATGAAGAGCGGCAACTATGCATATATCGGACGTAAGCACAGAAAGAGAGATTTCAGAAGACTTTGGATTACTCGTATTTCAGCTGCTTGTAAGATGAACGGTACTAACTATTCAACATTTATGAATGGACTGAAGAAGGCTGGCATCACACTTAACAGAAAGATGCTTTCCGAGATCGCAATAGCTGATCCTGCAGCATTCACAAAGCTGGTTGAGCAGGCTAAGAACGCTTAATAAAAAAGCTGTAGTTGCGTTTGGGAGGTAACTCTCAAACGCTCTTTTCGTACTTTTGGAAGTTTTGGGGTGAATTTATGAAGTATATTTCAAGTAAGGATAACAG
>JAXJXA010000396.1:0-8679 GCA_036307745.1 Acutalibacteraceae bacterium
GCACCGTTTTGGGGCAAAATAGACAGTGCTTTTGATTTTTCAAACAGCCCTTAGTATAAATTAACTTTGATTAACCAGTCTTTGAATTTCAAGGGCTTTTCCCAGATCGCCATCTATTTTCAGCTTACCAACTGTAAAAGCAAAAACTGGATCAAGTTTACCGTGGATTAGCTTAAGAAAATCGTGAGAATTAACAGTGAAAATTACATCTCTGTTAAAATATTCATAGGGTTCAACATTGAGAGTTCCGTTGTCAAGCTCAGCATAAAATTTGCCTTCGCCTTCTCCTGTAATATTAACTTGCAAAGCAAGATGTCCCTGATAGTCGCTTATGTCTGCTGACATAAAGGTTCTTTTTACTTCGTCAAAAACATCCCAAAAGTTCATTGTAATCTCTCCTTAGCTGTTTTGTTTTCTTTTGATTTTACCTGATGAAGTTTTGTCAAACTCTGTTTCTCTTACTATTGTTTTAACAATACGCTTATATAACGGTAAGTCTGCATTTATGCTGTCAACTTTTGTTGTAAATTCAGCCTCAATATCGTTTATGCCCATTGCGTTTACATAATCAATGTTTGGATAGATTTCAGCGGTAATTTTGCCGTCCTCAGAGTATATCATAAGCTCTTTTGCAACAAGCCAACCGTTAAATTTGTTTTCAAGTTCTTCAGGTGATACATTTTCGCCGTTTGCAAGAATAATAAGGTTCTTCTTTCTGCCGGTAATAAAAACAAAGTTATCATCATCAATATATCCCAAATCACCAGTTCTGAGCCATTCGCCGTCCAGTGCAAGAGCAGTGGATTCTTCATCTTTGTAGTAACCAAGCATACGGCTTTTGCCCTTTACAAGAATTTCGCCATCTTGTATTTTTGCAGTACATCCGGGAATAAGAACACCAACGGATTCAGGTTTGCAATATCCCCTTATATTTGCACTTATTCTTGGTGAGAATTCTGTCATTCCATAACCTTGGATAATATCTATTCCGAATTCTGCAAAGCTGTCAATAAGTTTAGGGTTAAGATATGCACCACCACTATATATAGTGTGAAGTGACTCACCTAAAATCTGCTTTGCAACAGCTTTTTTAGGAACCTGAGGATTAGCTCTTGACAGTTCATTTATCTTATAAAACAGTGATTCAATTATCATAGGCACCAGAAGTATAATCTGTGGGTTAAACAGATTTATATTTTTAACCAGACGCATTATAGAATCGTTGAAACAACAGGTTACGCCTCTGCACAAGCAAGCAAGAATATCACAGGTAAAGCAGTAAGCGTGGTGTATAGGAAGAACAGACAGCGAAATTGTGCCAACTTCCTCACCCATATCCATACAGGTTGCGTTGTCTGTAAGATTTGTGTGACTAAGCATAACTCCTTTGCTTTTTCCTGTTGTTCCTGATGTAAACAAGATTGAACACATTTTATCGTTGTCAATTTCAACGTCAAAGCTACCTTTATTTTTCTCCATAAGTTCCCAAAAAGCGATGTCACTATTCTGATTTTCTCCAGCGGAGATATTTATGAAAAACTCAGTTTTTGTACACAGACTTTTAATTTTTTCTATTCTGTCATACAGAGTTTTGTCATATACAAAGGCAGAGGCATCTGCACGGTTGATAAGCTCTGCAATATCTTCAGCAGGAAGCTCTTTGTCAAGAGGAATTATAACGCTATTGCTGTTTACAGTACCAAAGTAAGTGATAATCCATTCATAGCTACTGGCACCTGATACAGCAATATGTTTACCTGTTAAGTTAAGGTTTTTCAGTACGTTTGAAAAGGTCATACTATCGTTAAGCAAATCGTTGTAAGTTTTTGAAATGATTTCTTTTTTATTTTTATAACGGTAGGCATCTCTTTCGCCGTACATAAAAGCAACATCCTTGAGTAGTTCCTTTAAATTTGGGTATCTTTTTGTAGGTTTTACTGTTACTTTATTCATATAATGCACTCCTTAATTTTGCAAAGATGAAATATATTCCACAGCTTCGCCAACTGTATGAATTTTCATAGCTTCTCTCTCGTCAATCTCTACATCAAATTCATCCTCAACTTCACCAAGAAAGCTCATAAAGTCATATGAGTTGAAGCCAAGGTCTTCAATAAACTTGGAATTTTCGTTAATTTCTTCGATAGATACCTCCACATAGTTTGTGATAAGTTCTTTAATTTTCTCTGTCATTTCATTATCTTCCTTTCGTTTATATAAGTTTATTAATCTGAGATTATGTGTTAGAGATAACCTCGGCTATTGTTTTGTTTGGATTATTTACACCTTCAAAAAGAATTCTTGTTATATAGTAATATACCTTTTGCAAATCCTCATAATTATATTTAGCTTTTTTATATTCAAAGCAGAAATCAAGGCCATTATCAAGAGAACGATGCATTACTGTAAGATAAAGATTTTGTGCGGCTACACCGTTTGAATACCAGTTGGATTTATAGCGTATGTCGGGCATATCTGTTGAACGCATAGAAAGAGGCTGATATGTAAGGCTCATAGGTTCATATGCTTGACCTGGTTCATTATGATAGTAATTTGAACGCAATGTTCTGAATTCAATAGGGTCAAAATTTGCGTGGCGGAATGTTTGATTCTGACTGTCACGGATTTTTCTGCATCCTTCAAGAAATGTTTCGTCAGGATTTATAATAGTTCTGCAAGGGAAGAAGTGAACTCTTGTACCTCCGGAGTTTTTCTCCAAAAGTGTTGCACGTCTTGAAACAGTGTTCTGAATTGTGATGTCAGACTGATTGTTATTGAACTTTTGTAAATATGTACGCATAGCCATTAACAACAGTGATGCCATTGGAATTTCGTTGTCACGGCAGAAATTTACAAGTACATCTGACGGATTGGGTTCAAGATGAAACTGAGCAATTTCTGCATCACATTCAGGTATTCCGTTTGTTGCAGCTCTCAGGTTGGGGCTGTTACGGCTTATACGTTCTTGTTCAAGTTTGTTTTCTCCCATAATATCTGAGTAAAGAGGTTCTGAGCTTTCAATAACATTTTTCCAGTAATCTCTATCTCTCTGAGCTGTCTTAGAGGAGCTGTATTTTAAATCCTTTTCCAATGCCTTTATATATGATTCCAGGGATTTTGGGTATTCTGTATCATACTTTTTGCTACAGTAAATCTGGATAACATCTTTAAAAAACATAACGATAGCCTGTGCATCCATTGTCATATGGTCAACTACCATATAAATGCCTTTAAAACCATCAGGCATAGAAATCATAACAATTTTGTTCATTGGACTGTCAAATCGCTCAAAAGGTACAGATGTCCAATTTTTCATTTCGTTTTCAGCGTGTTCCTGTTGCCAGTGAGAAAATTCAAAAAACTGAATGTCACGTTCCTCTTTTGGTACAACATATTGCATAACATCTCCGTTTTCTGTTTGACAAAAACGAATTCTCATACATTCACTTCTGTCATATGCTTCATATATGCTTTTTTTAAGTACATCAAAGTCGATATCATTTTCTATTGTAAGGCTGGTGCCTATATTGAGTACTTGCTTTTGTGGGCAATATTGCACTGTATAGTAATGCAATTTTTGTGCTGGAGTAAGAGGGTAGAGCTTTTTTTCTGAATTCATAAATTTTCTCCTTTCAACTACTTTTTACAAATGATAAAGTGCTGTTTTATATTAATTTTTATTTTGATTGATTGATGTATTTAATATATATTTTTCTATATATTTTTTAATTGCAGTTTCATATATTTCATTATCAAGATAATATGACTCTGCGTGATCGGCATCTTTTACTATAAGCAATTCTTTATCAGAGTTACAGGCTTTATAATTTTCTTCACTCATCCATACAGGAACAAAGTCATCTTTTTCGCCGTGTATAAATAATATAGGAATTTTTGTTTTTGCAACCTCTTCTAAAGTACTTACGTCATTATATCCGTAGCCAGCTTTGCGTTTTGTCATAAGCTCTGTTACGTTCATAATAGGAAATTTAGGAATATGATAGTCACGCTTTAAAATATGTGAAAAGACGTCATAGGCACTTGTAAATGCACAGTCTGCAATAATTGTTTTTACGTTTGATGGCAGATTTAATCCACTCGTCATAAGTACTGTTGCACCACCCATTGAAATTCCGTGAAGAAATATATTTACATCCTTGCCAAAACGATTTATAGCATATTCTATCCACTTTAATGCGTCCATTCTGTCAAGAACACCAAACCCGATATAGGTTCCTTCGCTATCACCGTGAGCTCTTTCATCCACCATAATTATGTTAAAATTTTGTTGATGATAAAACTTAGCTATTGCTCCAAATTCGTTTGTGCCTCTGCTGGTATAACCGTGGAAGCAAATTACACAATTATTGCTGTTTTCACATTCCAGCAGAGTACTATGCAATTTAAGACCATCATCGGAGGTTATAAATATATCTTCAGTATTTTTTTCTTTCAGCCAATCTTTACGCTGACGTATAAAATCAAGATGTTTGTTCCAGTCGGTGTTGGCATTAATATTTTTATCCAATGTAGCAGTGGGTTTTCTCAGAATTGTAAATCTGAAAAAATATCTTGCCGAAAAGTAGATCGTTGCAGTCAAAGAGATTAATAATACTGCAATTATCAAAATTACCCAAAAAATAATGTCCATTTTTCAGTTCTCCTTTAATCTTTTTTATTTAATAATCCGTTAAGAATTATATCCAGCTCTGTTTCAAAAATATGTTCAATTTTATTTTTTTCTATGCCTTCTTTTTCATTTATAATCATCTGTGCAACTAAAAATGAATTAAGCATAATATATGAGGCTGTTTCAACATCAATATTTCTAAGCTCACCAGATTTTATTCCCATTTCAATACAACGTTTTATCATATCAAGCCATATTTCTGTTGAATAGCTTTTGTGTGAGTGTTTATTCAATAAAATTAACTTGAACATATCAGGTTGATGTATAGATATTTCAGAAAGCATTTTAAAAACCAGCGTTGTGTTTTCGGTAAAACTTCTGCCTTCTTTTATGCACATATCTATTGTTTCTTTGAGTTCCATACTTGTTTGATTGTGTATTGTATCAAGTATTTCCTGTTTATCTTTAAAGTAGTGATAAACAATACCCGAAGAATAGCCAAGTTTGTCAGTAATTTTTCTTATAGAAAGTTCATCAAAGCCTTCGTCAAGTCCTATTGAAATAGCGGTTTCAATAATAGCTTTACGTGTTGCTTCATTTTTTTGTGTCTGTCGTTCTCGTCCCATTTATTCACCTTTTTCTACAAATTTAAACAATGTTTAAAAATTGAACACTGTTTAATAATTCTTTAATTATATTGTATTTTATCACTAATTCATTGTCAACTGTGGAAAAAAATGAATAATAAGACTGTACTTTACCAAAATATGGATATTTTTAAAAAAATATAAAAATTTATTGACAATATCAAAACCTGGGTATATAATTCTAATATAAAGAATATTTTAAACCTGTGAGCAGGAGAAGTAGCAGAGTAGAACGACACAAAGAGAGTTTTGCATTTGGTGAGAGCAAGATTGTCCGCAACCTGTGAATGGACCTGTGAGGGCAACCCAAAATAAATGTTTTCAACATTTAAAGTAGGCGTTGACGGCTACCTTGTCGTTAAAAAAGGAGCGTATGTTAGTACGTGATGAGTGGGCGTTTATCGTCAATTTGGGTGGTACCGCAGAAGTATAAGCTTTTGTCCCTTTTTAGGGATAAAGGCTTTTTTTATTTTCATTTTTTTCAGAAAGGGGAGTTTTAAATGTTTAAACCTGAGCTTAAAAGTGTAGAAGAACTGGCTAAAAACTATGATGTTATTCCTGTAACTAAGGAGATTTACGCAGATATAAGTACGCCTATTACACTTCTTCGCAGAATATCAGCCATTTCCAACAGATTTTATCTGCTTGAAAGTATAGAAGGTGGAGAAAAGTGGGGCAGATATTCATTTATAGGATTTGACCCAAAGTCAAGAATCTACTATAAAAGCGGAAAGCTAACTATTGAAGGTGAAGGGGAAAAGCAAGTATTTACTTCAAAGCCCTTTGATGTAATCAGAGAGTTTTTAAGTAATTACAAAACTCCGAAATTTGAAGATATACCACCTTTTACAGGCGGTTTGGTCGGATATTTTGGATACAGTATGATAGCTGTTGCAGAACCTGTATTAAAGTTGCGAGAAAGTGAATTCAATGATTTTGACCTTATGTTTTTTGACAAGGTGGTTGCATATGACCATCTTACACAGAAAATCAGTGTGATTGTAAATATGAAAACTTATGATGTTGAACGTCAATACCAAAAGGCGTGCGATGATATTGAAAAGATTATTTCAATAATAATCCAGCAAAAGCCACTACCAAAAACAAAAACCTACAATAATGTAGATTTTAAATCAAATATGACAGAAGAAGAGTTCTGTGAAATGGTAGAAAAAACAAAAGAGTATATTTTTGATGGTGATATTTTTCAATGTGTTGTTTCAAGACGTTTTGAAACAGAGTATGAGGGAAGTTTGATTGATGCTTACAGAGTTTTACGTGTTACAAACCCTTCACCATATATGGTGTATATGATGTGTGACGGAAATGAGATTATAAGTACTTCTCCTGAAACTCTGGTAAGATTGAAAGATGGCAAACTTTCAACTTATCCGGTTGCAGGTTCGCGTCCAAGAGGTAAAGATAAGGTAGAAGATGAACAGTTGATGAAAGATTTACTGAGTGACGAAAAAGAACTTGCAGAGCATAATATGCTTGTTGATTTAGGCAGAAATGATATTGGCAGAATTTCAAAAATAGATACAGTAGATGTAACATCATATATGGTTATCAACAAATATTCAAAGATAATGCACATAGCTTCTGAGGTAGAGGGAGATATTCGTGATGATAAAGATGCATTTGATGCTATTGAAGCTGTGTTACCGGCAGGAACTCTCTCGGGAGCTCCAAAAATAAGAGCTTGCCAGATTATAGAGGAACTTGAACAGTATCCACGAGGAATCTACGGAGGTGCTTTGGGCTATATTGATTTTAACGGAAATTTAGATGTTGCTATTGCAATAAGAATGGCAGTAAAAAAAGAAAATAAAGTTTATGTTCAGGCAGGTGCCGGAATTGTTGCCGATAGTGTACCAAAGTCTGAATATCTTGAAACCTACAATAAGGCACTTGCTGTAATGAATGCTGTAAAATCAGCTTCAACAGCAGAGCTTCCGTAAGAAAAGGGGGAGAATGTTATGATATTACTGATAGATAACTACGACAGTTTTTCTTATAATCTTGTTCAAGTTGCAGGAAGTATTGAAGATAACATAAAGGTTGTAAGAAATGATAAAATCACAGTTGATGAAATAAGACAGCTTAAACCTACCCATATCATTCTTTCACCCGGTCCCGGTTACCCTAAAAATGCAGGAATATGTGAAGATGTTATAAGAGAACTGAAGGGCGAATTCCCTATATTGGGAGTTTGTCTGGGACACCAGGCTATATGTGAGGTGTTTGGTGCAAAGATAGGTCACGCTGTAAAGCTGATGCACGGCAAACAGAGTGAAGTTAAAGTTGATACAACGTGTAAAATTTTTGACAGTATGAAAGATTTACAAAAAGTTGCACGTTATCACTCTCTTGTTGCATCAGAAATTCCCGATGTACTTCAGGTAACTTCAACAGATACCGAAAAAGGTGAGGTTATGGCTGTAAAACATAAAGATTATGAAATATACGGTTTACAGTTTCATCCTGAATCTATACTTACTCCAAACGGTAAGAAAATGCTTGAAAATTTTATTAGAAAGGTTGGTAATTAACTATGATTAAAGAAGCAATAAACAAGGCAATTAATAGAGAAGATTTAACCTTTGAAGAGGCTCAGGCAGTTATGCAGGAGATTATGACAGGACAGGCAACAAATGCACAAATGTCGTCATTTCTCACTGCTTTAAGAATGAAAGGTGAAACTATTGACGAAATTACAGCCTGTGCATCTGTTATGAGAAAGGTGGCAACTCACTTAACACATAATGGTGAAGTTCTTGAAATTGTGGGTACAGGCGGTGACAAATCTTTTACTTTTAATATATCTTCTGTTTCCTCAATAGTAACTGCCGCTGCAGGTGTTCCAACAGCAAAGCACGGCAACAGAAGTGTTTCAAGTAAATGCGGTGCGGCAGATGTTTTTGAGAAACTTGGAGTTAAGCTGGATATTTCTGCACAAGAGAATGCACAGGTTCTTGAAAAAACAGGAATGTGCTTTATGTTTGCACAGAGGTATCATTCATCAATGAAATATGCAGCTCCTGTAAGAAAAGAAATTGGTACCCGTACAATTTTCAATATCCTCGGTCCACTTGCAAACCCTGCTTTTGCAACAATACAGCTTATGGGAGTTTATAGTGAAAGTTTGGTTGAACCAATGGCACAGGTACTAAAAAATTTGGGGGTAAAAAGAGGTATGGTAGTTTACGGACAGGATGGAATAGATGAAATTTCATTAGTCGCAAAAACTACAGTTTGTGAGATTAAAAACGGAAATATAACAAAATTTGAAATAAAAAAACAATGCAATCAATATGTATGGGATAGCACAATAGATAAACTTCAAGAAAAATGTAATGAATATAACGCTTTAGAAAATAAAAATTCAGAAGAAGCTAAAGA
>JAXJXA010000397.1:0-2322 GCA_036307745.1 Acutalibacteraceae bacterium
ATATTCAGTCATTTTTCTGTTTTCAGATACTCCCTAGTTACTCTGTTCTTGTGAACACTGATAAAGATATTCTGCCAAATCATTAACACATTTATATTCAAACATTGCCACCGGACTAATCTCAACATTCAACTTTTTACGAAGCATATTTATAATTTTTAAAGCCTTAATTGATGAAATTCCCAACTTAAAAAAGCTGGCATTTTCATCAACATCGTCAACTTCACAATCCATTGCTTCTGCCATCAATTCTTTCATATAAGCGATTATTTGATTCTTATCCATAATTTTTTCCTCCACAATATAAAATTAATTTAATTAATCCAACCATACTGAATTTTTCACAAATGGATATGCTGGCAAATTCATTATTCTACCAACTCCATTTGGATATAGAATATCCCAATTAATATCTGTACCTAAAACATACAAACTCTTGAGATTGCATAAAACATCTGTATTGTCATTAAGCAGAATACCTTTTAGTTCAGTTTTTGTTTTAGTAAAGCTATTTGGCACCGCTTTATTCCCCAGAATCATAAGTACATCAAAACTCTTTTCTGATGATATATCATCCTGACCATAGTTTTCAGAATTTCCACTCATATAAAGTTTCTTTGCTTCATCAATACTAATTTTTTCTTCAAGAAGGTCAGCAAATATTTTTCCAGAGCGTTCACCATAAAAATGACCGAAATCTTTAATGACAGCAGCATAAATTTTCAATTTATTATATAAAGTGTTAAATTCATCTTCTGTACCATTTTCAAGTAAATCACCAAGATAAATACTTGTTTTAAGTGATACAGATTTCAAGGTTTGTCCAGTTGAAATTTCCTCTATAATATTACCTTTAGAATCTATCACACACGCCGAACGATAACGGTAATGTCTTCTATATCTATTGCGTGTCATACACAAATCATTTATATTAGTATCTTTTTTATTTAAAATATTCAGAGTAGCTTCTTTGATTTGCTCTAATGCTTCCATTGACTTCGCTGACATAGTCAAAATATGATTTCTCTCAATATCATTTTTCTCTTCATTAATATATTCACCCAAAATTATGTGTGTATTTGTGCCTCCTAAACCTAAAGAACTAACTCCTGCAATTCTCTCTGACTGATTATTAAGTTTCCAAGCTTCGGTATCTGTAATTACTCTAAAAGGAGTTTTATCAATTTCCAACAAAGGATTTATATTATCCATATGTATACTTGGCACTAACTGTTTATTTTTGAGGCACATCAACACTTTAAGTATACCTGCACCACCTGCTGTTGCCAATAAATGACCTATGTTTGTTTTAACTGAACCTATAGCAATTTTATTATCAACGTCTCTATATTTTGTAAACAACCTTGACAATGCATTTATTTCAATAGGATCTCCTATAGCTGTACCTGTGCCGTGAGCTTCAAAATAAGATATATCTTCTGGAGAAATATCAGATTTTGAATATGCTTCTTCAAGCACACTAAATTCTCCCTTTGGATTTGGAGATGTTATACTAAGAGCAAAACCATCGTTGTTCATTGCACTGCTATGTATTACACCATAAATATTTTTGTTATTCTTTATGGCTGTACTCAATTTTTCAATATAAAGAACTATAACACCTTCGCCAAGAATTGAACCGTCTGCATTTGCATCAAAAACCTTGGACATATTTGTTGATGAAATAATTCCTGCCTTTTTTGCAAATTCATACATATAAGATGTTGAAAGTATATTTGCACCAAGAATAACAGCACCCTCTGCCTCGTTATGGATAATAGCATTTCTTCCCATATGCAATGCAGCAGAAAAAGATGAACACGCAGTGTCAACTGCCATTACAGGACCTGTAAAATTATACTGATGAGAAATTCTTGCAGCAACAATGTTGTTCATATTATCAATCATTACCTGTGGAGGAATATTATCATATCCATTCTCTTTTACATAATCCAAAACTAACGGATAGTATGTATTAGAACAAATTGCTGCATAAACCCCTACTTTTCTGGCATTATCCTCATCTCTTACTACACCTGCATCTTCCAAAGCTTCGTACGAAACTTCCATAGCAATACGATGCTGAGGATCCATAAAAATAGCTTCATCGTAACTCAAATCAAAGAACTCATAATCGAAACAATCCACGTCACGGAGTTCACCAAGCCAATCTTGCCATTCAGCAGATTTTGAAAGTTTTCTTCTTTTCTCACTTACCTTGTCTATAGAATCTTTTCCACTACAAAGGTTATTCCAGAACTCTTCCTGTGTGTTAGCATCAGGAAGTCTGAATCCTATACCTGTTATAGCTATTTTCTCACA
>JAXJXA010000398.1:0-4004 GCA_036307745.1 Acutalibacteraceae bacterium
CGGTTTTTGCCTTGAAATCACTCGTTTTGGAACAAAAATCCAGCACTTTTTCTATTTTCAAACAAGCCCTAATGATGGGCAGTTTTTTTCGACCTCTTGTAAATAACTTCTACCAAACTATATATTTAACTTACACTTACTTTGACAAATAAATTAATAGATAGGTGATATTATATAGGTGTAGTAACAAACCAGATATATACAAACAGTGAGGTGACATATAAATGATCTTTAATTTAAAAGAAGAAAACAGACTTGCAGATATTCCTGTAACTTATATTACACCTAACAAGTCACAGCCCAGAAAAATATTTAATGAAGATGAGCTTAACGCATTGTCAAAGAGTATTTTGAGAAACGGAATCTTACAGCCGTTAACTGTAAGAAGAATATCTCCTGTTGAATATGAGTTAGTTGCAGGAGAACGCAGACTTCGTGCTGCAATAATTGCGGGATTTAATAAGGTTCCTTGTATAGTTATGAGATGCTCTGATAATCAATCCGCAGTATTTGCATTGCTTGAAAATTTACAGCGTGCTGATTTGAATATGTTTGAAGAGGCTATGGCTATAAAGAAACTTATAATTGAATGCAGAATGACCCAGGAACAAGTTGCACGTCAATTAGGAAAAAAACAATCCACTATCGCAAATAAATTAAGACTTTTAAAATTAGGTGAGGATGAACAGTTGGTTATTATCCAGAATAATTTAACTGAAAGACACGCAAGAGTAGTTTTAAAACTTAAGGAAGAAGACAGAAAAAATGCTCTTGAAAGAATAGTTAATAATTCTCTTAATGTTGTTCAAAGTGAAAAATTAATAAATGAAATTTTAGAAGGTACAGACAAAAAACAACAGAAAAAACAAAGTCAAAGGTTTATAATAAAAGATGTAAGGATATTCCTTAATACATTTACAAAAGCATTTGATACAATGAAATCAAGTGGGATAGACGCTGTAAGTAATAAGGTTGAAAGTGATGACTACATAGAGTACAGCGTACGAATTCCAAAAACATCTGCATATAGCAGATAATACATTAATTAGCGTACAAGTTTCCACTCATACCCATTTCCTTATCTGAAACCCCTGTAAGAGCCGCACAGTAAAATGTGCGGCTCTTACGCATTTTCTTATGTTTCACGTGAAACATAAGAAAAAATATAAATAAAACCTTTAATTTTATCTGTAAAGGTGGTATAATCTTGTTACTGAAATTGATATAGAGAGGGAGAAGTTATGGCTAAGGTTATAGCAATAGCAAACCAGAAAGGCGGCGTTGGTAAAACCACAACTGCGGTTAATCTTGCAGCAGCACTGGGAGCTAACAATAAAAAAACTCTTCTTGTAGATATAGATCCACAGGGAAATTCCACAAGCGGTGTTGGTATAGATAAGAGAGAGTTAAAATATACTGCATATGACTTACTTGTAGATGGGGTAAGAGTACAGGATATTATATTAAAAACAGAATTTAATTGTCTGGATATTTTACCTGCAAGTATAAATCTTGCAGCGACAGAGCTTGAAATAGCAGATAAGAAAAACAGAGAATCATTGCTTAAAAATGGTATTACTCCTGTGAGAAGTGAGTATGATTATATAATTATAGATTGTCCACCTTCATTGGGTCTTATTACAACAAATGCACTGTGTTTTAGCGATACAATATTGGTTCCGATACAATGCGAATATTATGCTCTTGAAGGTTTATCACAGCTTATGAATACTGTACGCAGAGTTAAACGTCAGTATAATAGTAAACTTGAAATGGAAGGCGTTTTGCTTACAATGTATGATGGAAGACTTAACCTTACACAGCAGGTTGTGGAAGAGGTTAAGAAGTATTTTCCAAGAAAGGTTTTTGCAACGGTAATTCCAAGAGGAGTAAGATTGTCTGAGGCTCCCAGTTTTGGTATGCCTATTATGTACTTTGATAAATCCTGTAAGGGTAGTATAGCGTATATGGCTTTGGCTAAGGAAATACTAAATAATAATATTTAAAATACAGCTAAAAATGAATAAAAGAGAGGAGGAAATATTTTATGGCTGCAAAAAATAAAAGAGGTGGATTGGGCAAAGGTTTGGATGCAATTTTTATTGAAAACGAATCTGAGGAAAGCGGTAATGTAATAAGTCTTAAAATATCCGAAATTGAGCCCAATAAATCTCAACCAAGACGTGATTTTGATGAACAATCACTTTCTGAACTTGCAGAATCGATTTCTCAACACGGTGTTTTACAGCCTTTACTTGTAAGACCAATAGCAGATGGTGGGTATCAGATTGTAGCTGGAGAAAGACGTTGGCGTGCCAGCCGTATGGCAGGGCTTACAGAAGTTCCTGTTGTTATAAGAGAACTCAGTGACAGTGAAACAATGGAATTTGCGCTTATTGAAAATCTTCAGAGAGAAGACCTTACACCTGTTGAAGAAGCATTAGGTTTTAAAAAATTGATGGACGAGTATGAAATGTCACAGGAACAGGTTGCCAAAACAGTTGGAAAATCAAGACCTGCTGTAGCGAATGCTTTGCGTTTGCTGAATCTTCCTGATGAAATATTACATCTTGTAAATATAGGAAAAATAAGTGCTGGTCACGGAAGAACACTGTTATCATTGAAAAATCCTGATGATATGCTAAAATGTGCACAACTTTGTGCTAATGAGGAAATATCTGTAAGAGAACTTGAAAAAATAACTAAAAGGCTTAATATCGAATTTGAAAATAGAAATAAAGAAGAAAAGCCTGTTAAAAAAGAAAAAAGATTATCTTACTATGATGAAGTTGAATTATCTCTTAACGAACATCTTGGAAGAAAGGTGAGTGTTATGGGGGATAGCAAAGAAAAAGGTGTGCTTGAAATAGAATTTTATAGCAAGGAAGATTTATTTGAATTGGCACAACTTTTAGGTAAGAATAAGATGTAATTTTGCAGAGTTTTTATTTTATATAAATAAATTCAGAGGAAAGGAAATTTATATGCTGGATATAAAATTTTTGAGAGAAAACCCTGAGCTTGTTAAAGAAAATATTAAAAAGAAATTTCAGGACAACAAGTTGGTACTTGTAGACGAGGTTATTGAACTTGATAAAAAAAGCCGTGAAGTGCAAAAAGAGGCTGACTCTTTGCGTGCAGACAGAAACAAGTTTTCAAAGCAAATTGGTGTTTTGATGGCACAGGGAAATAAGGAAGAAGCTGAAGAAGTAAAGAAGAAGGTTACTCAGCAGGCAGACAGACTTGCACAGCTACAAGAGGAAGAGGGAAAATTGCAGGAGGAAATAGCTAAACGTATGATGGTTATTCCTAACATAATTGATCCTTCTGTTCCTATTGGTAAAGATGATTCTGAAAATGTTGAAATTCAGAAATACGGAGAGCCGGTTGTTCCTGATTTTGAAATTCCATATCATACAGAGATTATGGAAAAGTTTAACGGAATTGATCTTGACAGTGCAAGAAGTGTTGCAGGAAATGGCTTTTACTATTTGATGGGTGATATTGCAAGACTACATTCTGCTGTAATTTCATATGCCCGTGATTTTATGATTGACAGAGGCTTTACTTATTGTGTTCCTCCTTTTATGATTAGAAGTAATGTAGTTACAGGTGTAATGAGCTTTGCTGAAATGGATGCTATGATGTATAAGATTGAGGGAGAAGACCTTTATCTTATTGGTACAAGCGAACATTCTATGATTGGTAAGTTTATTGATACAATGAATAAAGAAGAAGAGCTGCCTTACACATATACAAGCTATTCACCTTGTTTCCGTAAAGAAAAGGGTGCTCACGGTATTGAAGAACGTGGAGTATACAGAATACATCAGTTTGAAAAGCAGGAAATGATTGTTGTTTGTAAGCCTGAGGATAGTAAAATGTGGTTTGAAAAGCTGTGGCAGAATACTGTTGATTTGTTCCGTTCTCTTGATATTCCTGTAAGAACTTTGGAATGTTGTTCAGGTGATTTGGCTGATCTGAAGGTTAAATCTATTGATGTA
>JAXJXA010000399.1:0-8690 GCA_036307745.1 Acutalibacteraceae bacterium
AGCCTTTCTGTGGATCAGTATTCGTTCAGTACAAAATCTGCTCGAAAATCTTTTACCGATTTTAAACGGTGTTTAGTATTAGAAATTACTTGACATATAATTCGTGATTTATTATAATTAATTTAAAGTTTTTGAAAAATTATTATTAGATTAGTGAAAATCAGAATATAATTTATGAGTTTGTAGCGTTGTACACAACTTATAAAATTTATTATAATAACAAAAAATAAGGAGATGCTTCTATGAATAATATTTTAGCATATGTACAACTTGGCGATAAGAATAGTGAGAATACATTAGTGTTTTTACACGGTTCTACAATGACAAAAGAGGGTATGCTACCGTTAGCAGAAGAATTTGAAGCGTATAATTGTATTTCTTTGGATTTAACAGCACATGGAGAATCAGGAGGAGAATTGCCCAAAAGTATAAGTGATATAGCAGAAGATGTAGAAAATACGATTGAACATCTGAGAAAAATGAATATTATACAAGAAAAAGTTATCTTGTTGGGTTATTCTATGGGTGGAGCAATTATTTGTGAAGTAGCATTACGCAAGAAGATAAAAACAAATGGTATTGTATTCTTAGGTAGTGGTGCTGATCTGAAGCATTATACTCCTGCAGTGGATCAATTAAAGGAGATGCCTGTGGAAGATTTCAAGACAAAAGATATTTTAGACTTTTTGTTTGGTGATTTAGTGGATAAATCCGAGGAAGATAGAATTAAAAATGCATTTTTGGAAACTAAAGTGAGTGATGAAATTGGATATAACGACCTGATGATTTCGAATGCTTACGATTGTATTGATAAAGCTAAAAATATTGATTGCCCAACATTATTGGTTCATGGATGTGAAGATAAAATAGTATTACCTGCTACCGCTGTTGAAACGTGGAAACAAATCCAGAATAGTCAGTTGCTTATGATGCCATATGGAGGTCACGCACTAATATATGAAGATACTACAATAGTTGCTGAAAAAATCAAAGGATTTGTAGAGAAAGTATTATAGGAATATATTATTGATAATATTTTGTCCTAGTGCTGTTTCAAAAAACACTTGACAAATATTTTCAATTATGTTAATATATACTAAAATAAAATCTCATGAGGGAGTAGCAAGCGGTTTACCGTAGCAAGTCAACATCCTGATCGTTTTGGTCTGGCTTGTTTTAAATTGCGAGACTCATGTATAACTATAAGCTATACATTGAGTCTATTTAAATCTTTATATTTCGAAATTTACCCAAGTATAGCTGTTGGTTATACTTGGGTTTTTGTTTTAATAAAGTGTAAAGGTGGAGTAATTATGTTTTTGGAAATCAGTAACATCAAAAAACATTTTGGTGAAGGAGAAAGTAAAATTGAAGTGTTAAAAGGAATTAACGCAAGTATTGAAAAGGGAGAAATTTGCGTACTGCTTGGTCCATCGGGTTCGGGTAAATCTACACTTCTAAATATTATAGGTGGTATAGATAGTGCCGACAGCGGTTATATATCCATTAACGGAGAAAAAACTGCAGATATGAATGAAAAAACACTTACAAAGTATCGCAGAAAGCATCTTGGTTACATATTCCAGATGTATAACCTGATTCCTAACCTGAATATTAAAGAGAATGTGGAAGTTGGTGCATATCTCAGCGATAGTCCTCTTGATGTAGATGAACTTTTGCATACTTTAGGACTTTACGAACACCGTCATAAACTACCTAATCAGCTTTCGGGCGGACAGCAACAGAGAACAGCTATCGGACGTGCAATAGTAAAAAATCCTGATATTCTTTTATGTGACGAGCCTACAGGTGCTCTTGATTACAACACTTCAAAAGAAATTCTTAAACTGATTGAAGATGTGAACAAAAAGTATGGTAACACGGTTGTTATGGTTACACATAATGATGCTATTAAAAATATGGCTGACAGGGTTATTACTTTGCGTGACGGTATGATTAGAAAAAATTATGTTAACGAAACCAAAATTCCTGCTGTTGAGCTTGATTGGTAAGGAGGTTATAATAATGAAAAATCCTCTTGTAAAACGTTTACCGCGAGAGTTGAAAAGCGAAGCCGGAAAATACATAGTGCTTTTCATTTTTATGACAGTTATGATTGGTTTTGTTTCTGGCTTTCTTGTGGCTTCGGGAAGTATGGTTATTGCATATAATGAAAGTTTTGAGAAATATAATATTGAAGACGGTAACTTTGAGCTTGGCTTAAAGGCTGATAAAGAGCTTATAAATACTCTTGAAAAAGATGACGTAAAGATTTATGAGAATTTTTATATTGAGAAGGAAACAGATGATATAGACAGCACTCTGCGTATTTTTAAAAATCGTGAAAAAGTCAATAAGGCTTGTGTTATGCAGGGTGAGCTTCCTACAAGTAAAAATGAAATAGCAATTGACAGAATGTATGCAGTTAACAATAAAATCTCTGTAGGAGATAACCTTTCTGTTGACGGAAAAGATTTTAAGGTAGTTGGTCTGGTTTCACTTTCTGACTATAGTGCATTGTATTCTAGTCCTTCTGATATGATGTTTGATTCTGTAAAATTTGGTGTTGGTGTGGTTACAGAGGGTGGCTTTAATAGCTTAGATGATGACAAATTGCATTATAGCTACTCATGGAAGTATGATAATCCTCCTGCTGACGACATAGAGGCAAAGGAAATGGCAGAGGATTTTCTGGAAACACTTTCTGAAAATACGATTGTTACTGGCTACATTCCACAATATTCCAGCCAAGCTATACATATGGCAGGTAACGATATAGGCAGTGACAAAAATATAATAGCTATTTTTCTATATATTGTAATTCTTATTATTGCTTTTATATTTGCAATCACTACAAGTAATACTATCTCAAAGGAAGCTACTGTTATTGGTACACTTCGTGCTTCAGGTTATACAAAAGGCGAACTTATCTGCCATTACATTACAATGCCAATGCTTGTAATTTTTATTTCTGCTATTATTGGTAACATTTTAGGCTATACAATATTCAAGGATATTGCTGCAAATATGTATTACGCAAGTTTCAGTCTGACTACATATGTTACAATCTGGAATATGGAAGCATTTATTCAAACAACTGTTATTCCTGTAATATTGATGTTTATTATTAACCTTGCAATCCTTGTACATAAGTTAAATTTATCACCACTTAAATTTATACGCAGAGATTTAAGTAAAAAGAAAAATAAAAAAGCAATGAAGCTAAATACCAAAATTCCGATTATGCACCGCTTCAGACTGCGTGTGATTTTTCAGAATTTACCTAATTACATTACTATTGTAGTGGGAATTTTTCTTGCAAATGTTATACTTCTGTTTGGTATGGCTTTACCGCCTTTGCTTGAAAATTATCAGAAAGAAATTACATCTAATATGATTTGCAAATATCAGTATATTTTAAAAACACCAATAGAAACAGAAAGTAAAAATGCAGAAAAATATTGTGCAGGTTCTTTAAAAACTATTGAAGGCAAATTAAAAAGTGAAGATGTTTCTGTATTCGGTATTATTCCTGATAGTGAATATGTTGACCTTGATTTAGATGATGACAGCATTTATATTTCCAGTGGTTTATCGGAAAAATTCGATGTGAATGAGGGTGAAACCGTAACTTTTAAAGAATCTTACGGCGATAAAGAATATAGCTTTAAGGTTAAGGGTGTTTACTACTATCCAGCAGGAATTGCTGTATTTATGGATCGTGATTATTTTAATGATACATTTGATTATGATGTTGAATATTTTAATGGATATTTTTCAAATACAGAAATAGATGATATTGATGAAAAACTTATAGCTACAAAGATTACAGAGGATGACCTGACAAAAACTTCTCGCCAGATGGAAACCTCTATGGGTTCTTTAATGGACTTGCTTTCGTTGTTTGGCATTGTAATGTTTATGCTGATAATTTATTTACTTTCAAAAATTATTATTGAAAAGAACGCACAGTCTATTTCTATGACAAAGATATTGGGCTATTCAGACGGAGAAATTAGCAGTCTTTATGTACTTGCTACAAGTATTGTAACAGTTGGTTCAATTATACTTACAATTCCTGTTGTAAACTTTATAATGGAATATTTGTGTGTTACTATGCTTTCAGAATATCCGGGCTGGTTACCTTACTATGTGCCATTTACAGCTTATATAGAAATGGCTGCTACAGGTATATTGGCGTATGCAATAATTGCATTTATTCAGTTTAGAAAGGTGAAAAAAGTGCCACTTGATATTGCACTTAAAAATGTTGAATAACCTATATTTTATAAAACTTACAAAACTAAAGCAAAAAATTTACTTAAAATCTTGAAATTTCTTCTCCTGAGTGTTATAGTTAATACAAATTAAAATTTCACCTTAAACACAGTGATAAAGAAAGTAGCATATTGCGATTACCTTGTTACAGAGAGAGCTTGCCACGGCTGAAAGCAGGCTTATGGGATGTAGTGTGTGAAGTTCCCTTTTGAGTGGCTGTTCTGAACATATTGTTATTTGCAATAGTAGGAGCAGACGGCTGACACCGTTACAGGTCGCAGGAGTGTTTGCTTCTTAGCAAAAATAAGGGTGGTACCACGGAAGTATAATGTGCTTTCGTCCCTGTTGTGGGGACGAAAGCATTTTTTATTTTTCGGGAATTATGAAAGGAATGAATATAATGAAAAATCAACTTGAAGAAATCCGCAAGTCAGCACTTGAGGCTGTTGAAGCAACTGATTTGTTACAGGATATTGAGGCATTGCGTGTAAAATACCTGGGCAAAAAGGGTGAGCTTACAGGTATTCTAAAGCAGATGGGTAAGCTCTCAGCCGAGGAAAGACCAGCTATAGGTCAGCTTGCAAATGAAGTAAGAGGTAAAATTGAGCAGGCTATTGAGGAGAAAACAAAGGAAATAAAGGCAAAAGAGCAGGAAAAGAAGCTGTTAGAGGAGAAAATAGATGTAACTCTGCCAGGTAAAACCTCAACACTTGGTAGCAGACACCCTCTTACAGTTGTACTTGACGATATAAAAGAAATATTTGTAGGTATGGGATTTGATATTGTAGAAGGTCCTGAGGTAGAGCTTGATTACTACAACTTTGAGGCTCTTAATATTCCAAAGGATCATCCTGCAAGAGATACACAGGATACTTTCTATGTTACAGACAATATAGTTCTGCGTACACAGACATCTCCTGTTCAGATTCGTGTAATGGAACAGCAGAAACCACCTATAAGAGTAATTTCACCAGGTAGAGTTTATAGAAGTGATGCTGTTGATGCAACACACTCACCTCTGTTCCACCAGATTGAGGGACTTGTTGTTGATAAGGGTATTACATTTGCTGACCTTAAAGGTACACTTGAAACATTTGTAAAACGTCTTTATGGTGAGGATACCGTTGTACGTTTCAGACCACACCACTTCCCATTTACAGAGCCGTCAGCAGAGCTTGACGTACAGTGCTTTAACTGTCACGGCGAAGGTTGCAGACTTTGTAAGGGCGAAGGCTGGATAGAGATTCTGGGCTGTGGTATGGTTCACCCTGATGTACTCAGAAACGGTGGTATAGACCCTGAAGAATACAGCGGTTTTGCACTTGGATATGGTCTTGAGAGAGTATGTATGAGAAGATATGGTATAGATGATTTACGTCTTTTCTTTGAAAATGATGTAAGATTTTTGAAGCAGTTTGACTAATTACAGAATTAACAGGAAAGGATGTATTGAATTATGAATCTATCAATCAGATGGCTCAAAGAGTTTGTTGATATGGATGAAAGTGTAACTCCAAGAGAGTTTTCAGAAGCAATGACAATGAGTGGCTCAAAGGTTGAGGGCTACGAAATAGAGGGCGAAAAGATTAAAAATGTGGTTGTCGGTAAAGTGTTAAGTATAGAAAAACACCCTGACGCTGATAAACTTGTGGTGTGCCAGATTGATGTTGGTATGGAGGAGCCTGTACAGATTGTTACAGGGGCTAAAAATCTGACAATAGGCGACCTTGTGCCTGTTGCAAAGGATAAATCTGTGCTTACAGACGGAACAAAAATTACAAAGGGCAAGCTCCGTGGTGTGCCAAGTTATGGTATGATGTGCTCTGTTGCAGAGCTTGGTGTTACTGTAAATGATTTTCCATATGCTATTGAAGACGGCATCTTTATTTTACAGGAGGACTGCAAGCCTGGTGATGATATCAGAGAGGTTATAGGTTTTAATGATACAAAAGTAGAGTTTGAAATTACATCAAACCGCCCTGACTGCTTCTCTGTAATTGGTCTTGCCAGAGAGGCTGCGGCTACATTTAATAAGGAGCTAAAGCTACACACACCTCAGGTAAAGGCAGGTAACGGTGATTGCACAGATATGCTTGATGTTAACATTGAAGAGCCTGAGCTGTGTAAGGTGTACAGTGCGAGAATTGTAAAGAATGTAAGAGTTAAGCCATCACCACGTTGGATGCGTGAAAGACTTCGTGCTATGGGTGTTCGTCCTATTAATAATATTGTTGATATTACAAACTATGTAATGCTTGAATATGGTCAGCCAATGCACGCATTTGACCTTAGATTTGTAGACGAAAGTAAAATAAAAGTTCGTCTTGCAAAAGAGGGTGAGAAAATTACTACTCTTGATGGTGTAGAGCGTGAATTAAAGCCTACAAACCTAGTTATTGCTGATGCTAACAAGCCTATTGCTATTGCAGGTGTAATGGGTGGCGAATATAGCGGTATTGTTGATGATACAACAACAATTATTTTTGAGTCTGCAAACTTCCTTGGTTCATCTGTAAGACTTACAGCTAAAGACCACGGTATGCGTACAGACGCAAGCTCACGTTATGAAAAAGGCCTTGACCCTAATTCTGTTTTACCTGCACTTGAGAGAGCTTGTGAACTTGTTGAAATGTTGGACGCAGGCGATGTTATGGATGGAATCATTATTGATAAACACTTTGACGAAACAGCAAGAGTTACAATTCCTTTTGAGCCCGAATGGACAAATAAATTCCTCGGTACAGATATTTCAAAGGAAGATATGGTGAAGTATCTTGAGAAAATTGAGTGTTCTGTTGAAAATAATATCATTACAGTACCTACATTCCGCCCTGATTTGCTCCATAAGGCAGACATTGCAGAAGAAGTTGCAAGATTTTTCGGTTATAATAATATTCCTACAACATCAGTATCAGGTGGTGCACAAGGCAAATACTCTCCACGTCAGAAATTTGAAAAAACTGTTTCTCAGAGTATGCTTGCAATGGGACTTAACGAGATTCTGACATATTCATTTATCAGTCCTAAATATTATGATAAAATTCTTATGCCACAGGATTGTCCTTTGCGTAAGTCAGTTACAATAAGAAATCCTTTGGGTGAAGATACAAGCGTAATGCGTACAACTGTAATTCCTTCAATGATGGATATACTAGCTAAAAACTACAACAACAGAAATGCTTCTGCATATCTTTATGAGCTGTGCCGTGAATATATACCAACAGAGCCTGATAAACTGCCTGTTGAAAAGAATGTTCTTGTTGCAGGTATGTATGGTGAGGGTACAGACTTTTTCACTGCAAAGGGTATTCTTGAAGAGTTGTTAGACAAGGCAGGGGTAACTGAGTATGATATAGAAGCATCAGCCGATGAATATTCATTCCACCCAGGTAGATGTGCTGTTCTGAGCATAGAGGGCGAAAAACTTGGAGTTATAGGCGAAATTCACCCACAGTGTACAGAAAACTACGGTATTGGTACAAGAGTATATATATTCAGACTTGATATGGATGTAATGTATAAATATGCAAATACAGAGAAAAGCTATACACCATTGCCCAAATATCCTGCTGTTACAAGAGATATTGCTCTTATCTGTGACGAAGATATTCCTGTTATCAAGCTACAAAAAGCTATGGAAAAGGCTGTGGGTAAGACTCTTGAATCAGTAAAGTTGTTTGACGTATATCAGGGTAAGCAGATTGAAAAGGGTAAGAAAAGTGTAGCATTTAACCTTACATTAAGAAGCAGTGAGGGTACATTGAATGATGAGCAGGCAAATTCTGCAATGAAGAAAGCAATGACTGCACTTGAAAAAATAGGAGCTATACTTCGTTCATAATATTTATTTTATTGACATTAATATGACGATATTCTATTGATTTTTTACAAAATTTATTGTATCATATATAGTATAGCAGTAAATTTTATGGAGGTGTTCTTGTATGGATAAGACTATGGTGTTTTCGCTTGGCAACGATAAAGACGAGCTTTTTAAGAGAAATCTTACTATTGTGTATGATGCATTGAAAGAGAAGGGATATAATCCTATTAATCAGATGGTAGGATATATACTGTCAGAAGATCCAACATATATCACTACACATAAAAATGCAAGAGCAATAATCAGTAGAATGGAACGTGATGATATTCTTGAGGTTCTCTTGAAATCATATCTTAATAAGTAATTCTGTTCTGAATTTGATTGGCATTTATATTTGCCTAAGGCGAAAAAGAATAATTACTCTTGAATATTGTGAGAGCATAAATAGAACCAGAGCAGTTCTTTATATAGGAACTGCTCTGGTTTTTAAAACAAGGCAGATACTCTTTGAAGTATCTGCCTTAAAAATTTTGGCTCTTTAATAAATGTTGGGGTAGAAAAGATTATTGAAGAATATTTCGTTAAGGAC
>JAXJXA010000400.1:0-3230 GCA_036307745.1 Acutalibacteraceae bacterium
CCTCATCATTATACTGTGTTGCCTTGCTAAAATCAGGTAAAATTACTTACCTTTAACAATATCTGTTTTTTCATCGGCTGTTACCTTATATTTGGCATACTCGCCTAAATCCATAACCACTATTGCGTGACTTGTCTGACGTTGCCACGGCAAAACCAACTGTTCATAGTCACCATATAGATAACGCAAATATTTGTCATACTCTTTTGGAACAGGAAACTTGTATCCCTCAAAATCCCATTCAATTACTTCATCAAGGTAATATTTAGGGAAATCACCTTTATAGACATTGCGTCCCATACCATCATAAAGATACTTTGCATCTTTCTTCTTTTCGAAAAATCTCAAACATTTAAATTGCAGCCATTCACTAAATTTGATAGGAAAGATATTTTTTAAAATATCTGCAAAAAAACTCTGAACTTTATGCCCATTATTTATCTTACGTTTATGCCATTTGTTAAAAACAAGTGAACGTGTAAGCAATGTAAGCTGTAAATGAATTTTTCTGCCCAACTTTGAATTTGCTGTCTGATCGTGAGAAAGTACATCAAAGAAAATACCGTTGTGCATATCCATAAACATACTCGTAAACTTGGTTGAAAATAAGGTATTATCAATTCTCAGCTTTGTAAATATGCAATGGGTTTTAGGGTCTGTTTCTGTGGTCTGCAAGGTTATATTCCCTGGTAGTTCTTGCTGTACAACAGACAAAAATTTTTCATAATCTTCACGCAACATCATAACATCTGCATCATCATCCCAAGGAATAAAACCGTGGTGACGTATAGCCCCCAACAATGTGCCTCCTGCAAGAAAATATCTGATGTTATGCTTTTTGCAAATCCTGTCAACCTCCAGAAGATAACCAAGAAGAATATTATGTATTATTTCCAACTTGCCCTGGTATGTATCCTGATATAAGAATATCTCATCTTTATTTTTAAAACTTGCTACCATAAGCTGAATTATTTCATCCATTGTAACCTCAGGTTCAAATCCAAACACAGGCAACTTCTGACAGTTCATCGACACACCATAGTTAGGATCTTTACCAATATCAACAAGATTAATCTTACAATCATCAGGATAAAGGTCATATATTTTCGCCACCAACATTCCTGTTGAAATTGTGCAATCCTTACTTATTACATTATAGATTGTATCACCTTGTAGTTTAGTCATAGCCCAGAACAATGCGTTTAATAAATCGTTTATGTATGTAAAAGAATATTTTTTTCTTGATTTTATAATTTCAAACTCTTTACCCTCGGCAACAGCTCTGAACATATCATAAAACAGGTTATTATCAAAATCTGCACCTGCTCCTAAAAGAATTCCTGAACGTAAAATCAAATGTGAAAAATCATACTTCTTGCCATAAATAGGTAAAAGTGACTCAAGAGTTTGAAAAAGTTCTGCATCAAATCCACTGCCCTTTGTAAAATCAACATTACCGTATTCATATTCAGAAACCAGTACTCCTCTATCTACTTTTCCATAAACACGGTAATCAGACAGCAAAATAAATCTGTCAACCTTTGCCTGACCCGCAAATTCAAGGTATCTTTTCATTTGATTAATTTCATTAAAGAAAAAATCAGGAGAACGATCTATCGCTTTACTGCAACAACCTGTGTAAATAAAAAAGTCCACACTGTCATTTAAAGTTTTTAAGTCTTCCGTTAACCTAAAGGTAAAATCCTCTCTCTTAAGCAAAGCAGGAAAAATCTGATTGAGTATAGCAGTGGATTCTGCTACCAATGTAATTTTAATATTCAACTTTTGTAAATCATTAAGTCCAAACAGAAAATATACAACCGCTTTAGAAAAAAAATCTTGAGTTCCTGCAACATATACGGTTTTATTTTTAAGTTTATTATAAGGGTAGTCCTTATGTGAGGCAGTGTGACAAGCCCAATCAAGCTCATACTGCCCCAGTACCTTATTAATCTCCATAATGTACCCCGTTAATTAAGAATTTTGTAACTCTACAATCTTTACAGCACGCTTTATACCCTCAGTTAAATCAACTTTAGCCTGCCAGCCAATATTATTAAGTCTTGTACTATCTAGTATTTCAGGTGTAGAACCCATTACAGAAAGTTCAGGCTCTTTTTCATCTTCTTTATTAGCAAAAGATAGGGTAAGATTTCTCTCTGGAAAAGCCTCCACAGCCTTTCTTGCAAAATTTCTGATTGTAACATTTGAATGTTCAGCAGAAATATTGTAAGGGTAAACATCACGTCCATCGAAAAGAACCTTAAGCAAAGCAGTAGCTGTATCTGTAACATAACAGAATGAACGATATGGTGCACCTGCACTTTTAAGAAGAATATTTTGATTTCGTACAATATTTGCAATAAACTGTGCCCATACTCTGTCATCATCAAGACTTGAAGGCCCATAAATATAACTTGGTCTGGCAATCTTTACACTAATACCATATTGCTTGTTAAATGAAGCACATAAAGTTTCAGACGCTCTTTTACCCTGTGCATAGCAATTTTTGTACGAAGTATGATCAAGATATCCAATATCAGTTTCTTCTATCTTGTCTTTACCTGTATGCAATGTACCATAAATTTTAAGACTGGATACAAACAAAGTTACTGCATCACATTTCTTTGCATACTCAAGTACCTTGTATGTACCTGTTAAGTTTGCATCAATAGTACCAACCGGATCATTTTCAAAAAAGTATGCACTAGCTTGACTTGCAGCGTGAATAACAAAATCAGCCTTATCTTCAATATCAATATCAGCACAAACATCCTGAACTATAACCTTGATATCCTTACGCTTTAAAGCATCACCAAAACGTTTTTGAGTTTTCTCCTCATTTCTTACCAATGCAAGCACAGTGATATTATCATTATACAAATCATTTCTGATAAGCATAGCCATAGTAAGATAGTATCCTATAAAACCGCCTGCTCCTGTAATAAGTATAGTTTTATTTTTTATTTTTTCCCATGGTAGCTCAGCATTTGCAACTGATAAAATATCATTATAGATGTACTCGTGAATAAGAGTATTGATTTTATAGCCCATACATTAATTCCTCTCTTGCAAAGTTTTCATATCTTCTGTAATAATAGTACGCTCTTAAAAATCTCATATCCTCGGGGGTAGTAACCTTAATATTATCTCTGTCACCAATAAAAATCTGAACCTTCTCCCCAAGTTCAATCAAAAGCTCAGAGCTTGAAATAGGGTTTGTTATACCA
>JAXJXA010000401.1:0-5061 GCA_036307745.1 Acutalibacteraceae bacterium
CGCCTTTCAAGGACGCAGTATGAAGTGCAGTGCGAAATTTGCCGAAATGATTTCTGTTTTTTTAATGGTGTTTAGTATTATATTGAATAATTATTCCCAATATGCTAAAATATCCGTGAAAGTTGTAAAATGAAGTTGATATAAATAATTTTTTGGAGGGATGCTGTTTGTAATGTAAGAAATTATTATAATTACAATAATAGGAGGGTAATAAATATTATAATGAAGGTAAAAATGAATAAAATAATGAAAAAACCGAGCAATATAATATATATTGTGTTTGTTTTAGGGATACTTCTGTATCTTGGTAGTATTATCTGGATTAATCTTAATGGACGACAATGGTTTGGTTTTGATATATATTCAGATGCTATGACTGCTAAATATATGTCAGAGAGTCGTTCGTTTTTTCCAGATAACTGGGTTTTCGGAAATCAATATTATATTGTGGCAACACCAGTTATTGCGGCATTGATTAATTTTTTTCTCCAAGATGCTTATCTGTCTTTAGAAATAGCTTCTTGTATTATGACTTTATTAACAGTTGGCTGTTATATATGGTGTATAAAACCATTTGTAAATAATAAAAGTCTTATTGTTGGTTTGTTTTGTTTGATAGGAGGAACTATCTTTGGAATTGATGCAGCTAATAATACTGACGGTTTGCAAGTTTTTTTCACTATGGCTAGTTACTATTCGTGCTATGTTATAGGAATTTTATTTACTTTAGGCTTATGGTTACGATTATATACAAATAAAAATATCAACTTTATTTGTATAATAGTGGCAATTTTATTAAATTTATCACTTGGTATGCAAAGTTTACGAGAAACACTTGTATTAAATATTCCTTTATGTATGTTGGCTGTGTATGTTTTTCTTATTGAAAAGAAAGAAAAAATTAATAATAAAGAGATTTTAATGTCAAAAGGGAACTTGTTTATTGTATCAATGTTAATTGCTAATTTGTTTGGAATATTTTTGATTAAGTTATTTACTAATATATTTAAAATTAATAATCATACTATTTTAAAGGATGTAAGTTCTAACTTGTTTGAAAATATACAACATTCATTCAGTGAATTTTTAGTATATACTGGTTTAAATATCTCATCTACTTCACGAGTTGAAATTTTTCATTTTATATCTTCTCTTTTTGTTTTATCAGTTGTTTTATACTCTTTATTTAGTATATTCAAATCTCATTGTAAAACTCCTGTTTCTTTTCTGGTAATATTTTGTTTATTAAGTTTGTCAGCAGTTTTTTTTGCAGGAATTTTCGTTATAAAAGTACGTACAATATACTTTTTTGTGTGGTATTTATTGGTTACATTTTCTTTTGTATATGTTTCTGAAAAAGTTTTAGAAACAACTTTTGAAAAAAGACATATCCGTTATAAACTTTATATTGTGTCGCTTCTGACATTATTGCTTATTGGTTTTGGAAATTATTATTCGAATTTTAGATTTGATTTTATTAGTTACAATGCGAAAAAAGAGTTTTATAAAAAAATGACAGCTGAACTACAGGCTAATGACATAAAATATTTATATTCGGATTGGCAAGTAAATGAAGCAGGAGTCGTATCAGCTTTTTCAAATAGTGATATTATACGTGGTACATTTGTTTTTAATAACTTCAATGACAAAGGATTGGTATCACATGTAAAATATTTATGTTCAGAAGATTGGTATAAGTCTGAACATTCTGAACATTCATATATTATGCTTTCTGATAAGTCATTAGAATTTTTAGACAATGATGTATCTGCTGAATATAGAGAGGAGATTTTTTCTAATTTAACATTTCAATACAAAACAAAATATGAATATGCTGGAGAAACAATAACATATTATTTCTATAAAGGTAGCGATAAATTTTATGATGATTTGATGAATAATTAACAGTATATATTTATATACCAAGATTCTTTTGTCAGATATAATGCTAAATTTTCATTTATATTTATAAAACTGAATGGGAAAACCTCCGCAAACTAAATGTAAGAACTTAGTTTGCGGAGGTTTTTTATTATTTACTCTATATTTATTTTCCTGTTGAGCCAAAACCGCCGTTACTGCGGAGAGTAGTGTTCAGATTATCTGTAAGAGTTACATTTGGTATACAAACAGGCATAACTACCATTTGTGCAATTCTATCATTTGGGCTTATAGCGTAGCTTTTATCACTTTGATTAATAAGGCCCACACAAATTTCACCACGGTAGTCGCTGTCAACAACACCAACCCCGTTTGAAAGTGAAATTCCGTGTTTTATTCCCAAACCACTTCGGGCAAATATAAACACAGCATATTCATTGTTTGACAATGACACAGCAATACCTGTTGGGATTGTAACACGTTGACCGGGCTCTATTATAACAGTGCTGTCAATACAGGCATAAAGATCCATTCCTGCCGAACCTTCGGTAGCTCGTGTAGGTATATTTGCACACTCTCTTACTTTTTTTATTTTCAATTCCATATATTTTTCCTCTTGATAATTCTTATTTGAAATTATTTCAGTTATAATACACCTTTATAATAAAGTCCTCTGGTGTGACCACCTTCAATTTTTATACCGTTTATTATACTATTAAATGCATATAATTTCTCTTCTGTGGTTTCGGTGGTGAACAGCATAATGTTAAAATCAGATGAGTGTATTTCCTCTAACCTGTCACCCATATACAGAGGAACACTGTTGAAAATTTGAGTACAACCATTACTACATTTGTACAGAAAACTAACATCTTTTCTGTCAGTAATATAACCCAATCCGCCACATTCAGCACAAGTTTTTGTCTTTGAGTTTACTCCAGGACAGTTACGAGTAAGCATAAGAGGTAGTTTACCATAAATTATGGTTCCTGTTGGTAAATCTCCACCAAGCGAATTTATTTGCTGCAATGTAAGCTCAAAAGAAGCTGTTACGTCAGCAAGTCCAAGATTTTTGAAAAAATCTATACTTTGAGTATTCATAACATTCAGTCTGAAATTACCGTGAATGTTCATTCCGAATTCTCTGCACAGGGGTATTGCACCAAGATTATTTACAAGTATGTGGGTAATGCCATTGTTTTTAGCTTTTTCAAGATTTTTACGCACTTGTTTTTCTCTGCCAAACATTCCCGGAGAAATCTCTATACCAAGATTAAAACCTTTTTCAATAAGTTGACGTATAACTTCAGCAGGTGTATTTTCAGGAATAAAGACCAACTCGCATTGAGAAAATTGCTGTGGAACATCCCAGTCGCTGAAAACAGCACGCAAGGGTACATTATGTGTTTCTCTACGTGTGTTTTCGGGTAACAAAGTGATATTTTTCATAGGCTGAGCTGTGTAACTTTCAAGCAATTTTTCAGTAAGCATATCCAATGCAGTTCTGCGAAGATTGTTAAGTGATGACATAGAAACAATAGTATTTTCGTCAATAATGCTTTTTATTGCAACAGCTTTAAAAGGTGTACCACCTGTTTTGCAAAGTTGTGTGTTTGCTTTCTCTGGTGTAAGGGGCTTATTAATTGCTTTTTCTCCCAAATCACCTGTAACTGTAACAGTTAAATCTGATGGTTTGCTACTTTTGAAAACAGCTATAACACCATCATTATCGGAGATAGTTTCAATAGGCTTTTCACTGAGTACTGTTGCAGTAAGTTTTGCAGATTTGTTTTGTTTAAGAATGAACTCCATTTCAACAGGAATACGCTGGTATTCGTTTTTATAAATTGCGTGAATCTGATTAAGTACCTTTGTGGTGGCAGACATAACATCATCCTTCTGACGTGTGCCAAACATATCTGCACCACGATTATTTGTATAGTAGCCGTTTGTGAATCCTGAACGTGAAAATACACTTTTTAATTGTATACAACTTTCTTCGTCTGCTGTATCTGTGTCATAAAATTGTCTTGCAACATTCACAGCGGAAGCTACATATTCAGGTCTTTTTAGTCTGCCTTCAATTTTAGCAGAGGTAACTCCTAGTTTTTGTAGTTCTCTTAGGTTTTCAAGAATTGACATATCTTTAAGACTAAGGTCATTACCTGTACCATTTTCCACCATAAAGGGAAGTCGACAGGTTTGAGCACATTGTCCACGATTTCCGCTTCTACCTCCAAGAATTGAGCTGAAATAGCATTGTCCCGATACGCACATACATAACGCACCGTGTACAAATACTTCAAGTTCGATAGGACAGCTTTTTGCAACTTCTGCAATTTCGTTTTTGGTCATTTCTCTTGAAAGCACGACTCTTGTAAAACCAAGATTGTAAAGTAATTTTGCTCCTTCAGGGGTGTGTACACTCATCTGAGTGGAAGCGTGCAGATGTAAATCAGGCATTGATTTGTGCAATAAATCCGCAAAGCCTACGTCCTGCACAATTATTGCGTCAATCGGCAGTTTGTAGGCTTGTTGTGCTGTTTCTAAGGCTTGTGGAAGTTCTTTGTCTGTAATAAGGGTGTTCATTGTGAGATACACCTTTACATCACGTTTATGGCAGAACTCCACCGCTTCTTTTAATTGATTATAGTCAAAATTTTTTGCAGATGCTCTTGCTCCAAAGCGAGTGGTTCCTATATATACTGCATCAGTACCCGACCTTACTGCAGCTGTTAAAGCCTCCATAGAGCCTGCGGGTGCCAAAATTTCAAAGTTATTCATAATATCAGCCATTTTCATTCTTAAAGTTAAAATGTTCTTCGTCTGTTACAACACTTGCGTATTCGTCTCTGTTTAAAAGAATATTTGAATGTTTTGATTTTATGCTTGTAGTTTGTTCAGAATTTTTTATACTGTCAAGTTTTGCAGACGATGTTTTTATACTGTTTAGTATAGGGGAAGATGTTACTTTATGTGGCTCAGATGAAATAGCAGCAGAAGAAATTTCTGGCTTTTCCGTCTGAATGTCAGGTGTATAATCGTCGGTATACGGCTGTTCTTCTACATATGTGCCTGCCTTAAGTTCTGCTATAACTCTGTGAAGTCCTGCCTTTTCTTCTCTGAGCTGTTCATTCTCTGTAAGCAGTTTATTAAGTCTTAATGTTGAATCAGAGATCC
>JAXJXA010000402.1:0-12106 GCA_036307745.1 Acutalibacteraceae bacterium
AGCTATCACATCCTGGACATTCCGACATTGAAATCAGAAAATTAGCTAACGCACCATGAGAAATCATAATACCCTTTGGCTTTCCGGTAGAGCCAGATGTAAATAAAATATATGCTAGGTCATCAGGTTCTACTTGCTGTACAATTTCATCAACTGTAATTGAAACCAAATTCAGGATATTTTCTAACTCATCTATATACACCAGCTTCTCTACCAGTAGATTTAAAGAATCTGCGTTCTTTTTCTCTGTAATGATGTATTTAAGGTCTGACTCTTCAAACATATATCGAAGTCTTTCCTCAGGATAAAGTGGATCCAATGGAATATAGACACCACCTACCATTTGTACAGCAATCAAAGAAACCAATAATCTTGTGGAACGTTCAAGCAAAATACCAACATAAGTACCTTTTTTAACTCCTTCTGATTGTAAATATTTTGCTAATTTTCCTGCTTCAAGATAAAGTTCTTCATAAGTCATACTGGTATCTTCAAATGATACAGCTATTGATTGAGGTGTACGTTTGACTTGTTCTTGGAACAACTCAACAAATGATTTATCTTTTATATCCATATTATTTAATTCACATTTTATAACTTCTTGCAATTTAGAATCATTTTTTTCCACCATATTCTTAAGAATTTTCTTATAATCCTTAAGCATCTGCCTGATATATCCCTGCTCAAATAATTTCTTATTATATTTCAAGTGAAGTGAGAAATCACCATTTCCCTTTTTCATTACTTCTAACGCTAAATCATATTCTCCAAGTTGATGGATATCATACACCATACCATCGCTAAAATCTTTTTCCGGCTCTTCATTCCATTCATTAAAATAAAATGCTGTCTGAAACAACTGTGGAATAATCTTCTTTCCTTGTTTGCTAATGTCTTTTACCAAATCATAATAAGGATATTTACTATGCTCCAATCCGTCCAAGACATTATATTGCATATCAGACACAAATTTTCGAACACTCTGATTTGGATTAATCAGCTTACGTATTACCATCATATTAATATAACAGCCAATAGCATCTTCAAATTCCAAATTTCGGTTGGCAACTGGGATTCCAATGCGTAAATCATTTTGATTGCCATATTGATATAGAAGCAATATATAAGCAGACAGCATCTTAGTAAACATAGATATTGTTTTTCCAAAATCGGCCGTCTGTAAAGAGTCTATTAACATATCATCCAAATCTTCTGTATAGGAAGCACCAATATTTTCACTTATACCTGATTCCATAATGCTACCTGCCAGTTGTAGTTTTACATCTTCCAATGAGATATGATTTATCCAATAATCCTTATCAATTTGAGCCTTCTCACTCCTCATATATTCTTTTTCTTCTGTTACATAGCTATCAAAACAATCCTCAACTTCGTTCAATTCCAGCTCTTCTTCTGATGCTATAACTTGATAAACTTCTCTAATTTCTTTTGTGAAAATCTGTGCAGAGAGTCCATCGTAGATCAGATGATGAAAGCAGGAAAAAAAATACTTCTTTCCTTTTTCATCTACGAAAATAACACAGCGGAACAGTGGGCCATTTTCTAAATCAAATATTTTTCTGGTTTCTTCTTCTACCTTCTTATATAAATCATCATCTTGCCCAATATGTACTACTGGAAGAGATACCTTAATATTTTTTAATGTTTTCCTAATTACTTTTCCATCTTCATCTGTTACAAAAACAGAACGCAGTATTGTATGCTTATCAATAATATATTGTAATGCTTGCTCTAAAATTTTATTATCAGTTTTTTCATTTAAATAAAAAGCACCCGGGGCATTATATGCATAGCTATTAGGAAACATTATACAACTTGAATATATGCCTTTTTGACTTTCTGTTAAATCACATTGTTCTTTTTTACACTGATATGTATCTCTGTGCAGTAATCTGAGTGCATCTTCCCTGGACAACTTCTTCTCTAAAAACTGTTGATATACTTTTTTACTCTGCATCTTAATTCTCCTTTCCCAGCCTAGAAAGAATTTCTTCTCGTAATGCAACGGCTTCATCTATTTGCATTTTATTCTCTTCAATCTCTGTTAGAATAAAATTATCTAAATAATAAAGTGCATCATATTTTTCTATTCTTTCATCTGCCTGCTGATAATTAGTATTGTCCACTAAATCATTGATAACACTCTTTAATCCATTAATACTATAATTTTCATAGAGTGCTTTAAAACTAATATTCAAGTGATAAGTTCTATTAATATATTCCAGTAACTTCTTGGAAACTAAAGAATCCATTCCATATCTGTCAAAAGATTCATTTAAGTCAATTCGATTAACTGGTATCTTCAACAATTTTCCAACTGCTTCTAATAACACATTCTCTATATCCTGACTATGAGTATCTATATCTAAAGTCATCGTATTACTTTGTTTTACAGATTTCTCTACCATTTCAGCTTGAATTCCATCTTCTATCCAATAGCTATCATTCTCAAATGGATAATGTGGAAGTTCTGTAAGTCTACCACCTTCCCATAATTCAAAAGATAAATCTTTATGCTCAAGCCAGTCTATCGCTGCTTGTTCATAGGAATTTGTTACAAATTTCTTTCTTTTTACAACGTCAGTAAATAGTATAGAGTTATCATAATATATATCATCTTGTAAATACTTTTTCAAACTTGATATCAATTCTTCTTTGTTTCTTGCAATAATAGCTATTTTATTATGCATCGGCTCTCTTCTGCTTAATGTATAAGCAACATCCAGAATATTTCCTGTAAATTCATCTTCCAAAAACTGTAGCATTTGTGAAACAACTGCTTTAAGACGCTCTTTTGTCACGGCTGAAAATAGGAATAAAAATTTGCTCTCTTTGTATTCTTTTCTTACAACAGGCACATTATAATTCTGTACCAAAATACAGGCATTACTTCCTCCTGCACCAAAAGAGTTAATTAATGCATACAAACATTTTCCATTTTTCTGCTTCCAATCTTTATACTCACGGTTAATGTAAAAAGGTGTATGTTCTAACTGGATATCAGAATTCAGTTTTTCTACATTTATACTGGGAATCAGTTTCTTATACTTCATCTGAAGGGCTACTTTTATCAGCTGCGACATTCCTGAAGCCGCTTCCAAATGACCAATATTAGATTTTACAGTTCCAATCACACATTCAGATTTATCAACATTTAATTCTTGGAATGCTTCTATCAAACCATTGATTTCAACTGCATCACCAACACTGGAACCATTTGCAGCCGCCTCATATAAAGATACATCCTCAGGTTTTATATTTGACTTTTTCAAAATATTACAAATTAAATCTTTTTGTGCTTCTTTTTCCGGTAGTTTATATGCTTTACTCTTTCCAATATGACCAATTACACTTTCCTTTATTACACAATAAATGTGGTCATTATCTTCTATTGCTTGACTTGATTTTGTCAAGATAACAACTCCTACACCTTCGCTAGGTATATATCCATCACCATTGCTTAAACTCATGCTTTGTGATTTACTGCCTAACATATGTGCAAGTTTCAATCCTTCATATTTGCTCATAACAAGATTTAGATTAACACCGCCTACAATCGCAATATCACATTCATTATTTTTCATACTTTCTATTGCGAGATGAACGGCTGTTAAAGAAGAAGAACAAGCGGTATCAATCGCCATACTTGGACCATTTGTATCAAGAAAGAAGGAAACACGATTAGCGATTGACCAGTAAGAACTTCCTGCAAGCATTGCCCTATCTTCCTCGTTTTGTGCCAAACATTGATAATGCTCATACATAGCACCCATAAATACACCAACACGTTTTCCAGCTTTTTTTAGAGCCTTAAGTTTCTTTTTTGAATACCCTGAATCCTCTAGAGCCTCCCACACTACTTCGAGCATTAATCTCTCCTGTGGTATGATATAAGCAGCTTCTTTGGGTGCTATATGGAAAAATAGTGGATCAAACAAGTCTTTTCCTTCAATAAGTCCTGCATAATAATTGGTATGTTCCACCTTTGAGATACAGTTTATACCATTAGCAAGGTTATACCATAATTGCTTCACATTATTCGATTTCGGAAATCTGCAAGCCATTCCTACCAATACAATATCATCTTCCTGCACAATACTTTGTTCACACTTTTGAATACCAATATTTTGCTCCAACAGATAAGAAACAGCATCTTTTACTGTTCCACTTTTCATAAATACATTCTGGGTTGATTCTCCAATTCTATCACTAAGCAGTTTTTCCATATCGACTAACATAATCGAATCAATTCCAAAACTATCAAATTCATCGGTGTCTCCGATTCTGTCTACTGGTATCTTAGTAACAGACTCTATTACTTCTTTTATCAGTTTGCCAAGTTCTCCTGCATCCTCCGGACTTTCAAAATTCTCAATATTCACTTCTGTTTGAGGTTTCTGCTGATAATGTATCCCAATTTTATTTTCTATCAGGTAATCTGCCACATCAACTACTGTGTCTTTTTTTAGAAACACATTTTGAGTAGACTCTCCCAATTCTTCACTTAATAGCTTTTCCATATCAACTAACATAATCGAGTCAATTCCGAAACTATCGAATTCATCTTTTTCTCCGATTCTATCCATTGGCATCTTGGTTACAGATTCTATTACCTGCTTAATCTTCTGAATAATTACCTGTTTGTCTACTTTTAGCAATTCTTTCTTTTTTCCACATAGCTTCTGCTCTTTAAAATACTTTCTTAACTTATCTTCATTACCAACTGTAACTATACATCTTGTAATTTCATTTTTTATATTATGATAAAGTACATCCATACCTACATCTTCTGGTAATGAATCTAAACCAAACTGATTCTTCAATAATTGGAATGTTGCTTCAGGAACCTGCATTCCTTCTCCTTGCCATAATGGCCAATTTACAGACAATGCCATTCCCTGACAAAGACCTTTCTCTGCTTTTTCATTTCTTCGTTCAATGAACGAATCCATAAAGCCATTAGCAAATGCATAATCTTCCTGACCTGTATTGCCAAGTACAGCTGCAATAGATGAGAACACCGCAAAAATTTCTATCGGCTGTTCTCTTGTAAACTCATCTAGATATAACAAACCTTTTACCTTAGGGTTTAATACATCTTCAATATCTTGAATTGACTTATGCTTTACAAGTTTATCCCGAATAATTCCTGCCGAATGGAAAATCCTTCGGATATTTCCATTTTTTTCTATTATGTTCTGAATAAGTTTTTGTACTGATTCTCTGTCACCAATATCTGCCTGCATATAAACTATGTTGTTACCAGCAATCTTTGTTATCTTCTGCTTCTTATCTTCTGTAAGACAGCTTCTTCCTACCAATACAATAGTTCCTGCAAAACATTCTGCTACCATCTTAGCTGTTAAAAGTCCAAGATGTCCTGCACCTCCGGTAATTAAAGTAACTCCTTCTTGTGTAAATTTGAGGTTTTTATTCTTTTCAAAAATATTAACTTCTTCTATGGATTTTTTATATCTTTTATCCTTACTATAACGAACTTCCTCTATTCCATTATGTATATTGAAAGCCTCATTTATTACTATATCAGCTAAAGATTTAGTTTCAGCTTCTTGAAAGGCAAGGACTTTAAATCTAGGAGACGCAATTTCAAAACTTAATGACTTAAGAAAGCCTGCAACAGCACTACTATATACATCACTAAAGTTACCTGCAAATGCAAATAAAATTTCTGAGTTTTTACCAAAGTAACCTTCAGCAAGACATTGGCTTATAATCAATAATTCCTTTGCTAACTGCTCTGTTTGTAAAGCCTCTTCTTTTGTCGAATAACTCTCTGTAGCTTTTTTATAAAACAGAATTTTTATTCCACTACAATATGCTAATCCTAATCTTTTGCTTGCAGTAATATAATCCTCTTTTGACAAAGATTCTCCATAATAACATTTTTCTGTTCCCTGTTTATAATTATCTGTAAATAAAAATTTCTTTATAAATAATTTGTTTTCTAACAGTTCTGCTGTCCGGATAATTTCTTCTGTTTCATTCTCTTTTCCGATTATAAGAAGTGTATCAGACGAATATATCTCAATTTCTTCATTTTCATACTCTGTCCACTTATCACGAAAACATAACATTTTTCTACTAGAGTCATTGCTTTCTGCTAGTAGTTCACTTTTCTTTGCCACTTTGTTCTTTACAATAAAGTTATCAATAGATAATAAAACATTTCCCTGCATATCCATAGCAGATAATCTTACTTCAGAATTTTCTTTTACTACATACACTGCAAAATCTTTCGTTAATTTTCCATACGTTCTAATACCTTGAAGTATATATGGTAGCCTTGTACCTTCTGACTTTTTTTCAATAACAAGACCTAATTCTGCCTGCATAATTCCATCCAGTACATTTGGCAAAGTAACCACTGTTGTATCATCTGCATCATCTACATCCATATAAAAAGCAAGTGCTTTTGAATCGCTTCGATATAATTCTTTTATAGGCTTATAACTTCCTTCATATTCTAATCCAAAGGTACGGAATTTGTTATAACACTCTTCTTTATTAAAGCATTCTTCTAAACTATTTCTTAAAACATTTATATCTTGTTTTTCAGGTTTCTCTTTTTTATCTTCAATAACAAAAATACCATTCGCATAAATCTTATCATCTGCTCCCGAAGAGAATGTAAAAATAAGATTTTGTTCTTTTTTCTCTAATTTAACAAAAATACTGCTTTCTTCTTCATAAAGTTCTATTGTTCTCAGCAAGTATAGTTCCTTTATATAACCTTTACACGTTCCATTCATTAATTCACTTGCTGCTTCAAATACCATTTCCACTATTGCTGACGCAGGAAATATTATTTTTCCTTCTACACAATGTCCGGAGACTATTTCAGAATACTTTGAAATATACTTTACAAATATTTTCTCATTTTCTGTAGAAACATCTTTACTAATCAAGCATAAAGATTTTTTATTTTTTTCCTCCTGTTTTCTGTCAACAATCCAATAATGCTCCTTCTCAAACGGATATGTAGGCATAGAAATAATTTTAGCTGTATTTTTTTCGTTAAACGCTATCCAGTCAATTTCTTGTCCGTCTGTATATCTTCTGGCAAGTATCAATAATTGTTCTTTTAGCTGTGCATCCTGTGTTAATACATCATTTTCTTCTTTCTTAAAATAATGTATCTTTCCATTTTCTGAAACAAATTTGTTGCCAAAAGAGTATTCACGTTCTTCTACATCTTTTAATATCTCACAAAGTTCTTGTACATCTTTTACAATATAGGCTTCTCTATATTTAAAATGACTACGACCTTTTTGTAGTGTATAAGCTACCTCGTTCATTGTGTAGCTTCCTGATTTTTTGACTAACCACGCCAACAGTTCTTTCTTTTTATTTTCTATGGCACTCTTTCTTTTTCCTGATAAAGGAATCAAATAATAACCCTGTTTCCATTCCTTTTGTTCTTCTTTAGATTGATATTCTCGAATTACCATATGCACATTGGTGCCACTAATTCCAAAAGAATTAATTGCTGCCATCTTTGGTGTTACATTCCAGTTCATCGCTTTATCATTAATCTGTAATGGCATATTTTCAATAGAAATGTGCTCATTCAATGTATGAAAATTCGCAACCGGAGGGATTGTACCATACTTCATAGCAAGCAAAATTTTAATTACACCTGCAATTCCGGAACAGGTAAATGTATGCCCAATATTTGTTTTTAAAGAACCTAATGTTATTTTTTTATCCACATTTTTAAATACATTCGCGATTGCTTGTACTTCAATAGGATCTCCTAATTTAGTCCCTGTTCCATGACATTCAAAATAAGAAATCTCCTCTGGAGAAATATGGTTATCTCGGTATACAGATCTCATTAATTCTTCCTGTGATTCCGCATTAGGTGCTGTAATTCCATTGGATTTTCCATCCTGATTAATTCCGGTTGCTTCAATCACTCCATAGATTCTATCCTTATCTTTTACGGCACTGCCCAATTTCTTCAGCACAACTACTCCTATTCCTTCGCTGATTAAAGTACCGTCAGCATCATTATCAAATGCTCTGATGCACCCTGTCGGTGAAAGAATTCCCATTTTACTTGACTGGATTAATAAAGCAGGAGTACACATTACATTTACACCACATACCAATGCCATCTCACTATCTCCAGCTTCAATACTTCTGCAAGCCAGATGTAAAGCTGTCATAGATGATGAACACGCTGTATCGACTGTAATCGCTGCACCCTTTAAATTCAAATAATATGATAAACGTGCTGCCATAAGTGCTGACTCTGCCCCAAGTGTCAAAGAAGAATCAATCTCATCATAACCTACCAGATTTTTATAATCTCCTTCTCTTGCACCAACATATATACCAACTTTTTTATTATTTAATTCTTTTTCCGAAAATCCTGCATCTTCGAGTGCTTTATAACATTCTTCCAGACACAATCTTTGTTGTGGATCCATTTTCTCACATGCTTCAGGTACTATTTGAAAAAATGAACCGTCAAAGTAATCTACATCACTCAACATACCAGCTTTTTTGGTAATATATTTTCCTTTAGATTTTCTATCTTTATCAAAATATTTATCTACATCCCAACGACTATTAGAAATTTTACCAACTGTATCTCTACCATTAAGAATATTATCCCAAAGTTCCTCCACATTATCTGCTCCGGGAAATCTACACGATATACCAACGATAGCAATTTTTTCTTTCGGATTTACAGCCTTGTCCTGTAACTGTTCAGATTGCTTTTCTCTTTCATTAATTGCACTGTTTTTATTAATGATTTCAGTTAATTCCTTAATTGTAGAGTGACTAAACAAATCACTAACTTGTATCTGAGTGCTATAGCTACTATTAATAGTATTTAAAAAATCTACTATTGTCAGGGAATCAAAACCTAAATCACGAAAACTACTTGTTTCATCAATAGAATTTATATCTCTTAACAGAATATTAGCTGCAATTCTTTTCATGTCATCAACAGATGTATTTTTTATGTTATGCTCTTTTGTATCTGAATACACCAATTTATCGAAGTATTCCTCCAATTCTTGTCTCTTAACTTTTCCATTTGGAGTTCGTGGTAAGAATTTCATTCTAATAATCTGAGATGGCACCATATATTCCGGCAAGATAGATGCAACCATACTACGAATTTCTGTATCATTAATGTGATAATATTCCTTTAAAACAACAAAGGCTACCAAAATTTTCACACCATCTCGTATTTCTTTTGCAATTACACAACATTCTTCAATCTCTTTACAAGCAACAATAGCATGCTCAACTGCTGGAAGTTCAATTCGTATTCCTCTGATTTTTACCTGTTGATCTGCACGACCAACAATTCGTATTCCCCCATTACTGTTTCGTTCTGCTAAATCTCCTGTATTATATAACTGGACATTCTCTTTTCCTTTCATTGAAACTTTTATAAATTTCTTTTTTGTTTCTTCCGGCAAATTTACATATCCATCCGCAAGGAATGGACATTGAATAAAAAGAACACCAGTTTCATTTGCTGCACATTCTCTGTTATCAGAATTCATAATATACGCTTTTATGTTAGCGATAGCTTTCAGTTCCGGAAGTTTTTCATCTTTATCAAAATATTGACTATTATCAAAAAATAAAACTCCATTCATCTCAGAAGAACCATAATCATTAACCAAAGTACTTTTTGGTAAAAATGTGCTGAAATTTTTATAAAGTTCTAATGATAAAGGTTCTCCGCAAGTTACGCATATTCTTATAGAAACCAGTTTCTCTACCGTGTTCTGTGCCTCAAGAACTCTTTTAAGTAATGAAGGTACAAATTGAATCACTGTAACTTTATATTCTTCAATTACCTTAACCATTTCATAGATATCTTTGACGATATCATCTGATACAATTACTGTTGGAAATCCTTTTAAAAGTCCAATAAAAAATTCAAACATAGAAGGATTAAAATTTACATTAGTTCTTTGGAAACATACATCTCCCTTACAAAACGGATATGACTCCCAAAACCAGTTAAAACGATTAATTAAATTGTATTGTCTGTGTATTACGCCCTTTGGATGACCTGTAGTTCCTGATGTATATAAAATATATGAAACACGTCCCGGATGACTTTTATCTGAATGTTTATATTCAGCATTTCCTTCTGCTAAACTATTATCCAATTTAATAAAATCTATATCTAATATTTTTATATCTGTTTTTGACAATCTGTCTGAAAATTTAGATTGTGTTAGTATAAAATTAATATCTGCATCATTAATAATATAATTTATGTATTCTTCCGGAAAAGCCATATCAATAGGAACATATATATTACCTGTCTTCCAAATAGCCAAAATAGAAATTATAGTATATGGTGAGCGTTCAAGATATACACCAACCCGATTTCCTGTTGTTTGTAACGATTCGTATATAGCTTCTGCCATTTTATCAATAGCTTTATTAAGCATAGCATAAGTAAGGGTAATACTCTCTGTATTACCTGATTTATAAACTGTTGCAATAGAATCAGGACTTTCTTTTACCTTGCACTGAAACATTTGATATAATGATTTTGAAAAATCATAATTCTTATCAACAGGGTCATTAAATTCAAGAATTGTATCATCCTCTTTTACTCTGTATTCTTCAAACATATTTATACCTCTTCTAGTTTATTCTATCATTTTACATAAATCATATTACTGTTTATACTCATTAGTGATACTTTTTATAAAATTAAACATAAAAAGTACTGGTTATTTTATTAAAGTAACGATGTTCAAAAAAGTATAAACACTGACGTGTTTTGAGCCTTTCAGTTTTAAAATCACTCGCTTTAGCAGAAATATATTGTTATTAGAGATTTTCAAATATATACTCTAATTAAAATTGAACAAATTTTTCTGATTTTTTCTCATTCTAAATTTTACAAAAGGTTTCTCATCTTCTATCATAAAATAAATGTTATTTTGCTTTAAAGTAGATATTGCCATTCCAGGTTGCGTTTTATAGGTATGTCCCGGATAAACTAACACTGAATCATCTACTTGTTCCTTGATTCTTGCAATACTATGAAACATATCAGAAGCAGACCCTCCATTGCCGTTACAAATTCCACAACCTTCCATAAATATTGTATCTCCGGTAAACAAACTATTTCTCAATAAAAAACATGCACTTCCCATTGTATGTCCTGGTGTCAGCAAACATTTAATCCAGGTACTTCCAACAGTTATAAAATCTTCATCCTCAAATAAATTAAGATTTTTACAATAATAAAGATAATAATCTGCCTCTATCCTTGAAACATATACCGTACAATCATAAAGACTAACTAAATCGTCAATACATTGTGTATGGTCAAAATGTGTATGCGTTATTAAAATTATATCTAATATCAAATTAAGTTTAGTCACAATTTCTTCAATTTGTTTAAGACTATTTGCAGGATCTATAATTGCTGTTCTTTTTGTATCTTTATCAACAATGACATATACATTATTTTTCATTGCACCTTGGTCTTTAATAATATATAAGTCATATGTATTTTCCATATCCTACTCCACCTGCTTTTTCTAACATATATTGTATGATTAAAATATCTTGATTTTGTAACATTACTTTGATTAAAAAATAAGGTAAAGAATGTTATTTGCTTAGTCATTCTTTTTATTAAGACGAATAGCAATATAATAACCACTTCCACTTATTACATTAGTTGAATGTAATACATTTGAAGGAATATAAACAGAAGAATTTGCTGAAACAATGAAAGTTTCATCTTCAATACGAACTTCATATTTAAAATCTTTGTCATCGCTAATAATGATATTAATTTCTTCTTCACCGTGAGAATGCATTTGTGTATAAGTTGCAGGATGATCTGCTTTACTTACTTTATGAATAGCGGTATATACAGGAAAACCGGCTTCAAAATATCTTGTAATGCATGAGATATCACTATGTGAAGAAACACTTGATAACGGAGCTTCCTCAATAGTATAAATATAATCATTAATCTTCATATTAACCTCCCATTAATTATGATTTCAATCAATACATTCTAAAAGTATTTATCATAAAAATATCAAATGATTAA
>JAXJXA010000403.1:0-1982 GCA_036307745.1 Acutalibacteraceae bacterium
AACTCACCTCGTCTTAGCGAAATATTCAGTTATTTTTCTGTTTTCAGATACCCCATAGAATTTATGATTTATAAAAAATCAGGATTATTATATAACACCAACACATTTATTTTTTTGGGTTGATATAATTTGAGTGTTAACAATTTTATTATTTAAATCCTTATCTGTATTTACTACAACCTGGGTATAATTGATTGTATGACCTTCCCAAAATCCATTTTTTTTGCGTTCAAAAAGAACAGGTTCAATTCTTCCTACTTGTGAGTCAAGAAATTTTTTTGTTGTTCTATCAGTGAGTTCTATCATCTCTTTTGAACGTTCATTTTTTATATGTTCAGGTACTTGATTATCAGCCTTATCAGCAACTGTTCCGGGTCTTCGTGAATATGCAAAAACGTGTACTTTAGAAAAAGATATTTCCTTTGCAAAAGCAAGAGATTCTTTAAACTCTAATTCAGTTTCACCAGGGAAACCCACCATTATATCAGTAGTAATAGAACAGTTTTTAAAGGATTCTCTTAGATTTTGTACAATCTTTGCATAATCATCAGTTGTATAGTGCCGGTTCATTCTCTTTAATGTTGCATTACAACCACTTTGAAGAGAAAGATGAAATTGTGGACAAAGCTTTGATTGTGAAGCAATACGAGCTATTGTATCTCTATCCATTCGTTCAGGTTCAAGTGAGCCTAAACGCACACGCTCAATACCGTCTATACTACAGGCTGCTTCAATAGCATCTGCCAGATCCATTCCAAATTCCTGACCATAAGCAGACAGATTAATTCCCACAAGCACAACTTCTTTAAAGCCTTTTTTACTAAGATTCACCAGTTCTAACTTAAGTTGTTCTATCGGCTTGGAGCGTACTCTACCTCTTGCGTAAGGAATAATGCAATAAGAACAGAAACGATTACATCCATCCTCAATTTTTACAAAAGCACGAGTTCTTTCTGTAAAATTGCTTATAGAAGTATTTTCAAATTCATCGCCTGCCTGGTGTTGAGATATATTTATAATTCTTCTTCTATCCATAAAGAATTGTTGAATAGCAGGAACCACTATATTACGTGATTTATTGCCTAATATAATATCAGCCTCTGCAAAACGTTCATCGTTTGGAAAGGCTTGGGGCATACAACCTGTAATAACTAATACACAATTTGGATTTTCTCTTTTGACTCTGTGCATCAGCTTAACAGCCTTACTATCGCTGGCTGAAGTTACTGTACAGGAATTTATAATAATAATATCACTATCATTATAATCTGAAGTATATGAAAAGCCGTTTTCACACAATCTTTCATGCATAATTTGCGATTCATACTGATTTACTTTACAGCCTAATGTAAATATGTAAAATTTCATAATAAACCTCTTTTTAAATAAAATGACCTTAAATGCAAATAATATTAATTTTTTGTCGCAATATATGATAAAACTGCACTATTTATATTGATTTTATGTTAAGAAAGTGGTAGAATATTAACATACTTAAATAGGAGGACACTGAAATGTATTCCACAACAATTTATATTCCTGACATAGCAACAGCTAGAAGATTTGTTGAAATTGCCGAGAAATATCCTAATGTAAATATGCTAATCAAGAGTGATAATTTAGAGATAGATCCCCATTCAATTATGGGTGTTCTTAGTCTTGACCTTAATAAAAAACTCACACTTGAAACAAGTGATCAAGTTACAGATGAGTTTAAAAAGGATTTAACACCTTTTATGGCTTATCCCGAACTTAACTAATATCCTTAAATAGTATAAGTTTTACTTTGATAAAAGTCAATATTTCTGCACTGCTTATTTCTTAAGCAGTGCTTTTTATTTCTAAAACATATAATATATAGAATCGAGTAGGAGGCTACCCATTAGTTGAGTAGCCGACCTCTCACACCACCGTGCGTACCGTTCGGTACACGGCGGTTCAATAACTTGAGTGCAGTACCTTGTATCTTTGGAGTATGTCAT
>JAXJXA010000404.1:0-8267 GCA_036307745.1 Acutalibacteraceae bacterium
CAGCAGCACTTTTGATTTTTCAAACAGCCCCTAGTATTAGGTCTAACTTTTGGAGGTCGAGGCATATAAACAGCTTTTGTGGTGGTTTTTGTTAGATAAACATATCTAAAATAGTGTTAAACGAATTTTGACAATCATACTCTATGGTTTATCTACTGCAAATTTGTAAACTGTCCGATTTCTTATTGCAATTAAGGCATTAATAATTACATCTCCTACTTATTCGCTATATATACCAAGTACTTTTATGTCATTATTAACTTTTATTTTATCAAGAGTTTTAAGTATAATATCTATTTTTTCATACAAAGCATCTATCTCTATATAAAAATTATAGGTTCCTATCTCCTGTTTCGTTGGTCTTGACATAATAGATATCAAATTGATCTTATTTTCATAAAAGTTCCTAAGAATTTCGAAAAGTATACCAGGTCTATCTATCTTTGGCATTATGTAAACTGGTATACGAACTCTTGTAGAATTACCTTTAAGACTTATGTGTTGCTTTACTGAATTTATCTCTGTACTATCAAATTTACCACGCTTAAATATAACAAATCTTGTATAATTATTGTTAGCATCTGTTACATTATCTATTACAAATCTTTCTGTTTCGATATCAGCTATATGCTTTGGTACAACTGCCGCCTCACCAACATTGTTTTCTATACGATAATAGGACTCCATATTGCTCTCAGTAGTACAAATAGAAACCTCATTAAGACTATTAATAAATTTTCTACATTGCCCGTGAGCTTTGAATTGTACATAAAGCTTGTTTATGCCATCTTTGCTTTTTACATTGCCTACAACTGAAAACTGTACCTCCACCATATTCTCATCTAGTATATGTATATTTTTTCAAGGATTAAATCCAACGTCCTCATAACATAGCCATCTAAAGTGTTTTCTATTGGTACAATACCTATATCGCATATATTGGCACAATCTTGATTCGCATCTACTGCATTAAATACATCATCTATATTTGGAAAATAAACTGGTTCAAGTGGTTCACCATCTGTATTTTGCTGTTTATAATACTTATCATATTCAAAATAAGCTTTATCACTGAAGGTTCCCTTAGGCCCTAAAACTGCAATCTTCATATAACTATCCTCTTTGATTTATTTAATAGTTTAAATTTTCTTTAAAATCTTATCACAAAATATACTTTATAGTAAAGACTTTTATGATAGAATATATTTAAACAGTACATCAAAAAAGTAATTGGTGATTAAAATGGAAGATAAAATAAAACAGCTTAGAGCAAAAGCAATGACACTACCCTTACAGCCCGGTGTTTATATAATGCGTGACAAAAATAAAAAGATAATATATATCGGCAAAGCTAAACTTCTGAAAAACAGAGTAAGTCAATATTTTGGCTCACATACAAACCACACCCCTAAGGTTATAAGAATGGTAGAAAATGTTCACACCTTTGACTATATTGTAACCGACAGTGAATTTGAGGCTTTGGTGTTGGAATGTAGTCTTATTAAACAAAATGCACCAAGATATAATATTCTGCTAAAAGATGACAAAGGATATAGCTATATTAAAGTAACCAATGAACAGTGGCCACGTATTAAAGCAGTTAAACAGATAGAAAAAGATGGAGCACAGTATATAGGCCCCTATATGAGTGGATATTATGTAAAAAATGCTGTTGACCAGGCTATTAAAATATTTAGGCTACCAACCTGTAACAGAAAATTTCCCCAAGAGATAGGCAAAGGAAGACCGTGTCTTAACTACCACATAAAGCTTTGTAATGCTCCATGTAAAGGTAAAATTACAAACAAAGAGTACCGCGAAAATATAAAAGAGGCTGTTGATTTTCTAAAAGGTGGTAACAGCATAGATATTAAAAAGATGACAGAGGAAATGAATAATGCCGCTGAAAATCTTGAATTTGAGCGTGCCGCCAAAATCCGTGACAGAATTCAATCAGTCAAAAAAATGGCAGAAAGCCAAAAAGTAGTATGTTCCAAAATAGAGGAACAGGACGTTATTGCTGTTGTAACTCAGGGAGAAACCGCCTGCTTTGAAATATTCAAATTCAGAAATAATGCTTTGTATGATCGGGAACATTTTATAATAAATGATATTGACGATTTGCCTCAAGCTCGCAGTGAATTTATATCTAGATATTATTACACAAGAGAATCTGTACCACCCAGAATTACTGTAGACGGCGATATTAATGATGCAGAGTTATTACAACAATGGCTAAGCGAAAAACTTGGTAAAAAAGTCATAATAATTAAACCTCAAAAAGGTGAACAACTCCATTTAGTTGAAATGTGCAAAAACAATGCAGCAGAACACCTTGCACATCAACGAGGTGTTGTAGGAAAAGATACTATGACTCTTAATACATTGGGAGAATTACTTGGTCTTGACAAAGCACCAAGATATATAGAGTCATATGATATTTCAAATCAAAACGGCACCGCAAATGTGGCTGGTATGGTGGTATTTGAAGATGGTAAGCCACTTAAAAGTGCTTACCGAAAATTCGAGATAAAAACAGTTATAGGACAGGACGATTATGGTTCTATGGCTGAGGTTATAGACAGACGGCTTGACGAGTATGAAAAACACAAGGATGAGGGTGTTGGCTTTGGCAGAATGCCGGATCTTATTCTTTTGGATGGTGGTAAGGGACAGGTTAATGCGGTTGCAAGTGTGCTATCTGCAAGAGGATATAATATACCTTTGTTTGGTATGGTCAAAGACAACAAGCACCGCACCCGTGCAATTACAGATGCAGGAAATGAAATAGCTATAAGCAACAAAAGAAATGTATTTACACTTGTGTCTACTATTCAGGAGGAAGTTCATCGCTTTGCTATCGGCTATCACAGACAAAAGCGAAAAACAACTACCTTTAAAAGCTCTCTTACCGAAATTGAAGGTATCGGAGAAAAAAGAGCCAAAGCACTTTTAAAGCACTTTGGCACCATTACAAATATAAAAGAAGCTGACCTTACTGAGCTTGAAAATGCCCCAACAATGAACACCGTTGTAGCAAAAACAGTATACAAATATTTTCATAATGACAACGAAAAATAACAACAACCCTCTGCAAATACTTATAAGAGCATTTGCAGAGGGAAATTTTTTCTTTATTTCGTTTTCTCTAAAATAATTTCAACGCCATTATCAAGCCAGTTGCCTTCAAAATGTTCGATATTTCCGTTGTCAACACACTTAGCAAGTTTTGGTTCAATAGGTAGCTTTCCAAGCACAGGAATTGAATATCCCTTAGCTATTTCATCTATTTTACTTTCACCAAAAATATAGTGCTTTTTGTCACACTGGTCGCATATAAAGTAGCTGTTATTCTCAACTATTCCCAAAATAGGAATATCCATCATATTAGCCATTTTTACTGCCTTTTCAACAATCATTGTTACCAAATCCTGAGGTGAAGTTACTATAACAATGCCATCAAGAGGAATACTCTGGAATACTGTCAAAGCAACATCACCTGTTCCAGGAGGCATATCAACAAACATATAATCTTCATTCTGCCAGATAACCTCTGTCCAGAATTGCTTTACAGTACCTGAAATAACAGGACCTCTCCATACAGTAGGATCAGTTTCGTTTGGTAAGAACATATTTGTTGAAATTACGTCTATACCTGTTGTGGTAACAGCAGGTATTATACCATCATCACAACCTCTTGCACGTTCGCTTATACCAAAACTTTTCGGAATTGACGGACCTGTGATATCAGCGTCAAGTACAGCTACTTTATAACCTTTTCTATTAAAAAGTACAGCCAGCATAGAGGTAACCATACTTTTACCTACACCGCCCTTACCGCTTATTACACCTATTACCTTTTTAACACTGCTGTGTTCATTTAGCTTTGCATATAAATCCTGAGGTTCTTTGCGTGAACTACAATCCTCTCCACAACTACCACAATTATGTGAACATTCGCTCATAATTTAATCCTCCTATTTTCCAATTATTTCTTAATTTTTGCAACCAGACAGCACCAGCCGTTTTCAAGAAGTTTTTCTGTAACTTCAAAGGTATCACTTATTGCATTAAGTACATCATCAACCCTTGTATCTATTATACCACTCATAATATAAACTGAGTCATCATACATAAAGTTTTTAATGTCCTCAGACAACATAATTATAGCATCAGCTACAATGTTAGCTGCCACAACATTATACTTGCCTTCTACCTTATCAGTAAGATTTCCGCATAATACTGTAAATTTATCTTCTACACCGTTCAGTTTTGCATTTTCTCTTGCTGTTTTTACAGCCATTTCATCTATATCTACACCAACAGCTTTTTCTGCACCCAGAAGCAAGCCAGCCACAGCCAGAATACCACTTCCACAGCCAACATCAAGCATTGTAGTATTTTCAGTAGTATATTTTTCCACAGCCTGCAAGCAAAGTCTTGTGGTTTCGTGTGTACCTGTTCCAAAAGCCAAACCAGGATCAAGATTCAGAACAACTCTGTCTTTTGGGTCATACTTATCACGCCAAGTAGGACGAATTAAAATTTTCTCGCCCACTTCAATAGGATTGAAATACTGTTTCCAGTTATTCAACCAATCCTGTTCCTCACAGCCTGTAAGGTTTATTTCAAATGGAATATCTGCCTCTGTATAACGCTCTTTCAAAAAAGCAACAGCTTCCACAGGATTATCCTCGGGGCTGATATAAATATGCACAACCCCCTTACTTCTGTCTTTCTTCAATAAATCCTCATCTATAAGATCGATGTGAGCTATTTCTTCCACCTCGTCCTCAAGCATAGAATAATCTTCAATATAAATACCATAAGGTACAACCATTTGTGCTATATCTCCGGCAATGTCTACCTTTTCAACAGGCACAGTAACACTAACCTCTGTCCACTCCACTTCAACACATCCTTATTAATTATTGTCGCTGTATAACACACAAGGCAACACTTTCACACCGAATAACGGTTACAAGGTGTTGCCTTAACTTTTATATTATTTATTCGCCAAACATTGTTTTTAGCTTGTCAAAAAATCCATTTCTTTTTCCGTAATTCTTGTCGGTAATTTCACCGTCAAACTGTCTTAAAAGCTCCTTTTGTTTAGGTGTAAGACGCTTTGGAACTTCAATTACTACCTTAACATACTGGTCGCCACGAGTTTTTCCACCAAGATGTGTTACACCTCTGCCCTTTAGCTTAAAGATGTCATTAGGCTGTGTACCCTCGTGGAGATTATAGGTAACTTTACCGTCAAGAGTAGGCACGGTAACCTCACCACCCAAAGCTGCCTGAGAAAAAGTAATAGGCATTTCACACCATACATCGTCACCACGTCTTTCGAATATAGGGTGAGGTCTTACCTCTACTCTTACATGCAAATCACCATAAGGACCATTATTGATACCTGCATTACCGTGTCCTGACACTTGCAGAATCTCACCGTTAATACCTGCCGGAATATCAACATCCACAGTACGCTTTGTGCGTACTCTGCCTTTTCCTCGGCAAGCTGTACAAGGTGTGTCAATAATTTTACCTTTACCACCACAACTGTCACAGGCACGTGAAGTTCTCACAACACCAAATGGAGTTCTCTGATTAACCTGCACCTGTCCTGTACCACTACAGCTAGGACAAACCTTAGGCGATGTTCCCTTAGCCGCACCTGAACCGTGACACTCATTACATACACTTTCGTTAGTATATGTAATAGTTTTTTTACAACCCTTAGCAGCTTCTTCAAAAGAAACCATAATAGTTGTTTCTATATTTGAACCTTTGCGTGGTGCATTGGGATTTGAACGTCTGCCACTGCTTCCACCAAAGCCACCAAAGAAGCTACTAAAAATATCGTCAATGTCAATATTCATACCTTGACCAAATGGGCTTCCGCCTGCAGCACCTGCTCCATAGCTGGGATCTACTCCTGCGTGTCCAAACTGGTCATATCTTGCTCTTTTATCTTTGTCAGACAAAACTTCATATGCTTCGTTCACTTCTTTAAACTTGGTTTCTGCCTCTTTATTACCCGGATTGAGGTCAGGGTGATACTGCTTTGCAAGTTTTCTGAAGGCTTTTTTTATTTCATCATCAGAAGCACCCTTAGATACACCCATAACTTCATAATAATCTCGTTTTTCAGCCAAATTAATGCCTCCTGTCAGCATAATTCTCAGATTAAATATTATCAGTAAACAGGGCAGAAGTAACTCCTGCCCTGTTCTAGTTTAAGCCACTGAATTATATTATACAACATAATGTGACTAAAATCTATAATTTTTTATTAATAATTATTCAACATCTGTAAAGTCAGCATCATAAACATTGTCGCTACCGTTGCTTGTGCTGTCTGTTTGGCTCTGATCAAATCCACCCATATCAGGAGCTCCCTGTGGGTTAGCCCCCTGTGGATTTGCCTGCTGATACAACTTTGCAGAAACATCATACAAAGTTTTCTGCATATCCTCTGTAGCCATCTTGATAGCGTCAACACTGTTCTGCTCAATAGCAGCCTTTGTAGCACTTACCTTTGTGTTTATAGCATTCTTATCTTCGTCGCTTAGTTTATCGCCATTTTCCTTTACCAGCTTTTCAGCCTGATAGCAAAGATTCTCAGCCTCGTTCTTTGTATCAACCTCTTCACGACGCTTCTTATCTTCAGCAGCATACTGCTCAGCATCTTTTACAGCCTTTTCGATGTCTTCCTTAGACATATTTGTGTTTGAAGAAATTGTAATCTTCTGTTCCTTGCCTGTACCAAGGTCTTTAGCTGATACGTTAACAATACCGTTAGCGTCAATATCAAATGTTACTTCAATCTGAGGCACACCTCTCATAGCAGGAGCAATGCCTGTAAGAGCAAACAGACCAAGCTGTTTATTGTCACGAGCAAATTCACGCTCACCCTGAAGAACATTGATTTCAACCTGTGTCTGGTTGTCAGCAGCAGTTGAGAAAATCTGGCTCTTCTTTGTAGGAATTGTTGTGTTACGCTCAATAACTTTTGTCATAACGCCACCCATTGTCTCAACACCAAGTGAAAGTGGAGTTACATCCAATAACAGCAAGCCATCAACCTCGCCGCCAAGTACACCGCCCTGAATAGCTGCACCAATAGCAACACACTCATCAGGGTTAATGCCCTTAAATGGTTCTTTACCGATAAAGCTCTTTACAGCTTCCTGAACAGCAGGGATTCTTGAAGAACCACCAACCATAAGAACTTTATTGATTTCGCCGATTGAAAGACCACTATCGCTTAACGCACGTCTTACAGGTACCATTGTGTTTTCAACAAGGTCAGCTGTAAGCTCATTGAACTTAGCTCTTGTCAGTGTAAGGTCAAGGTGCTTAGGACCTGTTGCATCAGCTGTAATGTAAGGCAGGTTGATTGCTGTTGAAGTTACACCTGAAAGCTCAATCTTAGCTTTTTCAGCAGCTTCCTTCAATCTCTGCATAGCCATTTTATCGTTTGTAAGGTCTACACCTGTTTCAGCCTTAAATGATGATACCATCCAGTTAATTACTCTTTGGTCGAAGTCATCACCGCCAAGACGGTTGTTACCTGCTGTTGCAAGAACCTCCTGCACACCGTCACCCATCTCAATAATAGATACGTCAAATGTACCACCACCAAGGTCATATACCATAACTTTCTGGTCTGTTTCCTTATCAATACCATATGAAAGAGCAGCTGCTGTAGGCTCATTGATAATTCTCTTAACATCCAAGCCTGCAATTTTACCTGCATCCTTTGTAGCCTGACGCTGTGCGTCTGTAAAGTAAGCAGGAACAGTGATAACAGCCTGTGTAACTGTTTCGCCAAGGTAAGCCTCAGCATCAGCCTTCAGTTTTGAAAGAACCATAGCTGAAACTTCCTGTGGTGAATAGCTTTTTCCGTCTATATTAACTTTATAATCTGTGCCCATTTCTCTCTTGATAGATGCAACTGTTCTGTCAGGGTTTGTTACTGCCTGTCTTTTTGCAACCTGACCGATAAGTCTTTCACCCGTTTTTGAGAAAGCTACAACAGAAGGAGTTGTTCTTGCACCCTCTGCATTTGCAATAACTACAGGCTCACCACCCTCAATTACTGCTACACATGAATTTGTTGTACCCAAATCAATACCAATAGTCTTTGCCATAATAAATTCCTCCGATTATATAATATGTTTTCTTATTTCTTGATATAAATTTAACTTAATAAAAAACAGCAATCGCCGCATTTTATATGATTATTATTTTAATATTATTCA
>JAXJXA010000405.1:0-4991 GCA_036307745.1 Acutalibacteraceae bacterium
ATCCATAGTTACATCAGTATTATCAAGACTTGTTGATATAGGTGAGTTAGTAACAGTAAAGGTACAACTTGCGGTTATGTTGTTTGAAGTTTTAACTGTTATGGTTGCTGTACCTTCGCTTAAAGTTTTTACCTTACCGTTATCGTCAACAGTAGCAACCTCAGGATCACTACTTTCCCAAGTGTATGAGGTATATGCGTTTGAAGGTGTTATAGTTGTTTTAAGCTGATATCCATTCTTTGGAGTTGTAACAACAGACTTAGCATTTAGCTTTACAGCTTCAGGTGCAGGATATACAGTAATTTTACAAGTATCAGTGTGTCCTATATCATCTGTAACAGTAATAGTTGCTGTTCCTAATGCCTTTGCAACAACTTTACCGTCTTCATCAATTTCAGCAATCTCTGTATTACTACTTTTCCAAGTATATGTTGCCATAGTATTTTCGGGTTCTGAAATTGGAGTGAATGTAAAATCCTGTCCAACAGCCATAGACATAAATGACTGTGCAAGCTTAACAGCTGTAGGCATTGTGTACACAGTAATTTTTAGTGATGCTGTTTTGTTATTATCTGTTTTTACTGTGATAGTTGTTTTTCCCTCTTTAATTGCAGTAATTACACCATTTTCATCTACAGTAGCAACTTCTGTATCACTACTTGTCCAGGTGTAGGTTGTAACAGCACTTGTAGGTGAGAGTTTTATAGTAAGGTTTCCTGTTTCGCCTTCTCTCAGATAATATGATCTTTCAACAAATGAAATACCTGTTGGCTGTGCTACAACATTAACAGTACAAGTAGCAGTTTTGCCATTATCAGTTGTAACAGTGATAGTAGCTGTACCTGTGTTTTTACCGGTTACTTTACCTGTAGAAGATACAGTGGCAATGTTAGTGTCGCTACTTGTCCATTTATATGTTGTTGTTGCGTTTGATGGAGTAAGTGTTGGAAGCAATGTATAATATTCGTTGTTCTTTAAGTTAATAGAAGTTTGGTCTAGTGTTATACTATCTGGATCAGGGCAAACTTCTACAACACAAGAGGTACTTATTCCATTTTCAGTTTTAACAGTTATTGTTGTTGTACCAATAGCTTTTGCTGTTACAAGCCCGTTTGCATCGACAGTAGCAATATCTTCATCACTGCTAGTCCATTCATATGTTGTAATAGCATTGCTTGGAGTTACTTTTTTATTTAATCTTACAGTTCCACCAACTTTGAGTTTTATGGGCTGTTTATTGGTGATTTCCAGATCTGTCGGAATTGAAGTTACGTTGATTATACATTCAGCACTTAATCCTGTGTCAGTTGTAACAGTAAGTGTTGCTGATCCTGGATTTCTTGCAGTAATTAAACCTTTTGTGTCAATAGTGAAAATACTTTTGTCACTTATTATACTTGTAAGTTCACAATAAGAATCAGAGGGCTGAACATTAGGTATAATCTGAAATGTCTCTGTTGAATTAAGTGTTATTTCAGAGGCATTAAGAGAAATGGATGTTGGAGTTTTGTATACAACAACTTCACAGCTTGCCTGTAAATTATTGTCAGTAGTAACAGTAATTGTAGCTGACCCTAATTCTTTTGCTGTAAGTAAACCATTTTCATCAACTGATACAACATCAGGATTATTGCTTTCCCATTTATAAGATGTAGTAGCATTAGTAGGCTTTACTGTTGTAGTAAGCTGGAAGGTTTCATCTTTTCTCATTGGTAAAGCTTCATTAGAAGATATTTCATTAAATTTAATAGAAGTTGGTACAGCAGTAACGTTTACTTTACAGGTGGTTGTTTTACCGTTATCGGTTACAGCTGTGATAGTAGCTGTTCCAACACCTCTTGCTGTTACTTTACCATTTGAATCAACTAGGGCTATGTTTGTGTTGCTACTTGTCCATTTATATGTAGCGTAAGCATTTTCAGGTTGTAATTGTGGAGTAAGTTGCTCATAACTTCCAACAACCAAATCAAGTTCTGACTTGGTAAGTGAAACAGAAGTAGGGTATTCACAAACTGTAAGTAGACAGTCACTTGTTACTCCGTTGTTAGCTTTAACGCGGATAAGGGTTGTACCCAAAGCTTTAGCTGTAATTTTGCCATTCTGATCCACTGTTGCAACGGATGTATCGCTACTGCTCCACTTATATGTAGCTGTTGCAGTAGATGGAGAGACACTCTTAGTAAGTGTATATGTTTCATCAGTTCGCAGTGAAAGTTCTGTTTTATTTAACTTAATAGTTTTAGGAACAGTTATTACATTAATAGTACAAAGGGTACTTTTACCAGTTGTTGTTGTTACTGCTACGGTAGTTGTTCCTAGTTTTTTTGCTGTTACTGTACCGTTTTTATCAACAGTGGCAACAGTGCTGTCGTCTATTGACCAGTTGTATTCAGTATACGCATCGGTAGGAGTAACGCTTGGTGTTAATGTGTAAGTTTCCCCTTGAATAATTGTCACTTCTGTTTTATTCAAATAAACATATTCAGGTTCATTTGAAACAGTTACATTACAGTAGGCTATTTTTCCGTTAGATGTTGTAGCAGAAATTACTGCTGTTCCTGTTTCTTTTTCTGATGCTGTAACCATACCACTGTTGTCAACTGTTACAACGGCAGTATTACTGCTTGTCCAGGTGATTGTATCCTGAGCATCTTCAGGGGTTAATATTGCATTAAGTTGTTGTGTATCACCCTTATACAAGAGAAGTTTACCTTTGTCGAGTGCGATATCTTGAACTTCACTTGTACCGCTAGATGAATACGTTGAGTCAGCAGATGTCTCAACCTGAGAGGTATCTGCCGCCGAAACAGATGCTACAGATGAGGCAACAATACTTTGCACCATAAGTGCGGTAAGTACTATTGCCAAGGCTCTCTTTAGATTTTTCATAATCTAATCCTCCTAATAAATTGTACTTTTACGCAGTATGAATTACATTGCGTAATATAAAAATAACCCTCAATTCAACTATCGTTACTTTTTATCAAAAGTTGATATTAAAAGTTAAATTTACACTTATTTGGGTATACTTACCGTTAAATTATATATTTTTTATAGAATTAAGTCAATGCAAACAACAGACAAATTATGGGTACTTTTTTATTTAAATCACATAACATTAAACACAATTTTTATTTTTAAATAAGCATTGGTATAAATTGGTTTTTTGTTACTGTAATTAAAAGAAAAAATGGGTATATCTCTTTTTTACTGTATCAGAGATATACCCATAAATAATTTTTGTTAATTTGTTAAAAAAGATAATATTTTATATTAAGGGCTGTTTAAATGAAGAGTATATGAGACGTGCTGTGCGTAGCACAGTATAGTTTGTGCAACAGATGTACGCTATTTAAAAACTTATCTAGTTTTTAAATAGCGTTTAGTATTATTACTTGTCCATTTTATTAAAAAGATTTACAATTTCGTCAATTTTATCTTCTTTTTCTTTCTGATTTCCATTCTCAAAGGCATTATTGATACAATGTTCCATATGTCCCTTTAATATAATGGAATTTGCTTTTTTTAAAATAGCTTGTGTAGCCATTATTTGAGTCATAACATCCATACAGTAACGGTCATTTTCTATCATATTAAGAATTCCGTCAATCTGTCCACGGGCTGTTTTAAGCAGGTTGGAAACCTTATTGCAATCGCACTGCATTATTTTATCTCCACAACGGTGTAGCCTGCATCTGTAATAATCTTTTTTATTATTTCATCAGATACATCACCTGTAACTGTTGCACTTTTGTTGGCAAGGTCTACTGTTGCAGTTGCACCTTCAATTTCATTTAATAACTGTTCCACTCTGCCAGAACAATGTGTACACATCATACCCTCAATAATTACTGTTTTTGTCATAATTGAATCATCCTTTCTGTTTTTATGTGTATCAATATTTATACTGTTGTTATTTTTTTCTTCAACAGTAGATTGCGATTTTACTTTATCTTTGTTTATATTGTTGCTGTATTTAAGTACAGGCTTGAAGGTTCGCAGTCGCAGAGCATTTGTTACTACACAAACTGAGCTTACGCACATTGCGGCGGCACCAAACATAGGATTAAGTCTCCAACCGAGTATACCATAGAAAAGTCCTGCGGCAAGCGGAATTCCCAATGAATTATATATAAGTGCCCAAAACAGATTTTCTTTAATATTTTTCATTGTTTTGCGACTTAACTGAATAAGTTTTACAATGTCTGTAAGGTTGTTTTTAACCAGTACTACATCTGCTGAATCTATAGCTATATCTGTACCTGCACCAATAGCAATGCCAACATCGGCATTAGCAAGTGCAGGAGCATCATTTATTCCATCACCAACCATTGCAACTATTCGATTTTCTTCCCTAAGTTGTTTTATTTTGGCTTCTTTGTCTTGAGGAAGAACCTCAGCATACACTTTTTTTATATTACAGCTATTGCCGATAGCTGTAGCTGTGGTCTTGTTGTCACCTGTAAGCATAACAACATCAATATTCATATGTTCAAGCTCTGCTATCGCTGTTTTACTGCTTTCTTTTATTATATCAGCTACTGCAATTATTCCTATTATACTATTGTTTTTTGCAAAGAACAATGGAGTTTTGCCCTGTGCTGAAAGACTATTGATTTTTTTATCATAAACTGAGGTATTTATATTGTTTTTCTGCATAAGTTTAATATTTCCGGCAAGTATTGTATCATCCTCAATTTTAGCAGATATTCCCATACCTCCATGACTAATAAAATCTGTCACAATCAGAGGAGAGAAATTGTGTTCTGTTCCGTATTCTACCACAGAATGTGCCAGAGGATGTTCTGACAGTTTTTCGACAGATGTAGCAATGTCTATAAACTGTTTCTCATCTGTTTCAATAGGGATTATATCTGTAACTTGTGGTTTACCTTGAGTTATAGTGCCGGTTTTGTCCAAAACAACAGTGTTGATATGTCCTGCGGTTTGCAAAGATTCCGCAGATTTAATCAATATTCCCATTTGTGCCC
>JAXJXA010000406.1:0-3593 GCA_036307745.1 Acutalibacteraceae bacterium
CTCTAATTAAGTTAATAAAAATACTTACTAACTATTTTATTTCTACATAACAACCAAAAAACACGCCTTATTTTTTAACAGCCATAAAATTTTTATCATTTTCTACAAAAAAGGGTTGACAAATTCAGTAAAGAATGCTATCATCTATGTGTAATAAGTTTTAAATATTTTTGCTAATACCTTTTTCATATATACCTTCCAAAGTAAAAACGCACATTACCTTTATTGGTAAATGTGCGTTTTTACTTTTATTTTTTATAATTGAATTATCATTATTTAAAAGCTACTATACAGTACTGCCCGTTAAGTTTATTCATATTATGTTTAATTCCATTTGTTGCAGTTTCTGATGAATAAACGGTTATATCACTGTCGTTTATTACTGCTCCGCCTACACTACCATTTGATTTTGCGACAAAACACTGATTTATCAATACATTTCCTGAAGAATCGGTTTCTACCGGAGGAGCATCTTTCATAAACACTATTACAAAATTAGGCTGTATATCTAATGTTATAGTATTACTTGCCGTACCTGTACCCGCATACGATACCATTACATAAGGTGTTGCAATTTTTGCTTTTTCGGTAGTTGACATATGCTTACTCGAATCTGAAACGTGTAACTTTATTGCTTCATCAATTATTCTGTTATCATCTACAAAATCAATTCTCTGCGGACGATCTGACCCTAACCAATCGTTAAGTTGTAAATATTCGGTTTTATTAGTTGAACTCATATTTTATTACCTCCTGTTATTCAAAATGTTCCAACATATCCCACGGGATATTAAAGGAATCGTATGTATCAAACATTGTTTTCTTAGCATCCAGTGTATCCCAAGTACCTTGTCTGTAATCCACATATATTTCATTATGTGCCGGAAAAAATTCCAGTATTTGCGAGTTAAGATATTTACGCATAGTTACTGTAAAATCAGCTCCATTTGTGACATAAATATAAATTCTGCATTTCTCGGGTACCTCTGTAATTTCTGCTGTAATACCAAGAGATTCAAGAAAATCGTACATAGCTGATAAAGTAAAATCATTATATCCTATACAAAATCTTTTTGCTATTGTACTTCTACGTTCTTCTGTTGTGAGATCTGTTCGTGGCACACCCCATAACTTTTCACGCATATCCAATCCATAATCTTCAGCTGTAGTTACAATAATCTCTCTTAACAGTATCTCTGCCTCATTATAAATATCTGCAAAAGCTCCATCATAAGCATAAATTTCATTATATATATTCTTTTCAGGGGTAACATTGTATACTCCTGAACTGTTAAGTCTTTTAATTATATTATCTAATACCTGTTCCATAGCTATTACTCCTTTAGATTAACCTGATATAAAATCAGCTTTTCATTATCTGCTGCAGTTAATCCACTTGTTCCCTCTGAAATTACCTCAAAGTTTTTTATCCCTTCTGTATGAAATAATACATCGTTTATTACTGCAACAGTAAGAGATTGACCTACATTATATCCCTCCAGAATTTCTGAAATCTGCTCACTTACCCTATTCTGTACCTCGTCAATATCATAACCATCTTCCAAAGTTACATTAACCTCAATAATGGTTTTGCATAGCTTTGCAGCAAATACATACACGTTTACATTAACTTCTCGTTGTTCAGAAAGAAATTCCTTTACTTCTGTTACTGTCTGAGAAGTAAGGGTAGAATTTTTACCAGATATATATATGGCAACAGAACCTTTACCATATTTATATGGCACCACGTTAACACACTCAACTCCACTTATAGTTTTTGCAAGTGAGGTATAATACTCTTTATTTGTACCATTTATAATAAACTTCATACTGTTTATTACTCTTTGACGGAGAGTTTCATCATCTTCTTCATCAGCACCAAGAGTAAATGCAGATGGATTGCTTACACTTAAATTTTCAACTGTCATTGTAACTATAACTGATATTTTTCCTGAAATCACATTGCCATTAACTCCTCCATCAACCGCTTCTGCATTTACATCTACACTTGTATCACCTGCATTTATACAAGCATATTCTACAGTCTGAAAGCTAATCGGAGTTTCTCCTCCTGTTGATACTATAGTTCCCTGTGGTATTTCAATATTTACATCTGATACTTCTGAAATTGAAAATCTTACACTGCCAACAGACTTTACAGAATCCTTACGTTGTAAACCTCTCATCTGTGCGTGATAATCAAGATATTCGCCCTGTGCTGTCTGAGGGAAAGCTTGTTGCTTTATCCAATCAAGATATGTCTGTAAATTAAAAATTTCACCTGCAAGTACCCTTATTCTTATTCCAATATCCGATGCTTCATCAACATTATATCCTGCCTGTTGATTAAATAAATTTTTCATATTTTCTACAATTTCTTCATAGCTTTTCATTAAACTTTCACCTCCAGTTTTGCTGTTTCGTTATATGCTGATATTGTAATCTCAAGGAGAATAGATGAATCATCCTCCACTGTTGTATGAACACTGCACACCTTTACCTGTGTAACAGGCATTAATGCTTCTTTTACCAAAAGCAATGCATTTCCTTGCAAATTCTTATCATCAGCCTTTAATAAATGTATATTACTCCCTAATTTCTGATTATAACAGAATTCCCCCTGACGGGTTTCAAGTAATATTCTACACCTTTGCAATGTTTCTTCCATACCGCTTATTGCGTAAATCTTACCTGTTTCGTCTACATTAAAATCACCATTTTTTATTGCTGTATCCATTTAATACTCCTTTCCGTTAATTAACACCCTGCCGTCATTTTTTAAAACCACAGAGGCACCTCCTGAGGAATAGAGCATTACTTCACCCTGTTGCAAGTTTTTCGCCTGCTGAACTGTACCAAGACAAACAGTTGTATTTCCCACAGGTAACATCACAGTTTTTTCGCCATTTGGAACTACAAAAGCTACACCATACGGTGCAACCATCTGTGCATTAACAACAGGCACTGCCCCCTTTGTATTAACTTTCCCATCTTTACAGGTTGCAACTTCAGCAAATTCAACAGTAGATTTATTACTTATGTTATCATTACCAAGCATTTATCCTTCTCCTTTCTTTTCCATCTTTAAAATTGTGGAAACTCCATTCTTACTAAAAATATAATTAGCAGAATAAATCTCCATATTTTCATAAACACTGTTTCCCGAATTAACTTTTGCTGTACCGCCAACAGGATTATATACAAAGCAAGGACATACAACTTTTATACTTGTACTTTGTTTATTGGACTCGTTTATTATTCTAGTACCATCATATGTACAAAAATTACTTGACGGAGTAGCATCAAGATACCTTTTACACTCAATTCCACGCTGTTGTGCCTCTTTATTTTCAAGAATCAAGCTGTATCCGGTATCATTAAGATTATTTCTGACATACACCTGTGATATAACACCATATCTGTTATACTCAACTTCCACAGATGTACAGTAATAGCTATTTTCATCAAGAGTGCTTACACCATTTGTAAAACTGTAATTTGATCCGCCAATATTTCCATTAAGAACAGCCACCCCCTGTGGTGTTATACGTGGCTGACAGTTAAACACTTTGGACGAATATTCACATAACAAC
>JAXJXA010000407.1:0-2976 GCA_036307745.1 Acutalibacteraceae bacterium
CACAAAATCCAAAACGTTTGGGAATAAAAGATGACAGAGGTAAGCTTTTCTTTGAAATGTGCAGAATACTTAAAGAAAAACAGCCTATGTGTTTTATTGCTGAAAATGTTAAGGGAATTATGTCTGCAAATAAAAAAGAGGCTTTTCCGTTGATTATCGAAGAATTTGAAAAAAGTGGATATGTAGTGAAATACGAATTGCTTAATTCGGTGAATTATGGTGTTCCTCAAAAAAGAGAACGTGTAATTATTGTAGGATTTAGAAAAGATTTAAATATAGATTTCGCTTTTCCGGATATTCCTATTTCTGATGAAAAAGAATATGTTCCGCTCAATGATGTTATCGATACTATTGTTGCGGATAAATATTTCTTTAGTGAACGAGCAGTACAGGGAATGATGAAAAAGAGAGAATCAATGAATAAAGGTAGAGCTCAAGATATATCGAAACCTTGTAACACAGTTGGTGCTCATCTTGCTAAAGTTTCTTTGAATAGTACTGACCCCGTTCTTATGGTTGATGGTAAGTACAGAAGATTTACGCCTCGTGAGGTTGCAAGAATTCAGTCTTTTCCTGAAAATTTTAAATTATCAGGAGCAGAAGCTGCTCAATATAGAGCACTCGGAAATGCTATTCCACCTGTTATGTTTTGGTATGTGGCTAAAAACGTATTGGCACATATTAAACAGTAATTCATTTATAATTAATTGATTCGTATATTTAAAGATGGGAGTGAAAATATGAAATTTTACGCTGTAAAAAAGGGTCATACTACCGGTATCTTTGATAATTGGGGTGATTGTCAATCTGCTACCAAAGGATTCTCGAATCCTGATTTCAAGGGATTTAGTTCAAGAGAAGAAGCAGAAGCTTATTTAAAAGGAAAAGACCTATGGAAAGATAGAGTTGCTAAAGAGATAGCAGATGGATTTTTAGTGGCGTTTGTTGATGGTAGTTTTGATAAAGATTTAGCAAGATATTCATATGGAGTAGTTTTTGTTCTTCCAGACGGGACTGAGAAAAATATATGCGGATATGGGGATAATCAGAATTATATTGATAGTCAAAATATTATTGGAGAGATTTTTGGCGTAATTAATGCTATAGACTGGGCTATATCAAACGGATATGAAAAAATAAAGATATATCACGATTATGAAGGTCTTGCAAAATGGATATCTGGAGAGTGGTCTGCAAAAAGCAACGCTAGTAAAATGTTTGTAGGTTTATATAAATCTAAATTCGAGGATGTTATCGCTGCTGAATTTATTAAAGTGCCAGGACATAGTAATGTATCTTATAACGAAAAAGTAGATCAATTAGCTAAGTCTGCTTTAGTAGATCGAAAAAAGATTGCTATTCAAGGAGCTCATTGGTATTCTATACCTTATTTTTCACAAGATGATTTTCAGGCTTTTGCTGATATTATTATCGAGAATGATAGCAACATTAGTTACGAAGTAAAAGATTATACAAATAAAAAAATATATAAATTTATACTAAACGGCGATACAGTTACAGTTACCTTGTTTAAATCTGGACACAAATCTCTTTTGGTACAAGGTAAGAATACATATCTGTTCCAAGTTATAGCGACATCTATTGTTGAACTTGATGATAACTCTAAAGTAGAACAAATCCTTGGAAGTGCATATAGAGTTAATGTTAATCAGGATACTATAAACAGTAAATATAAGCCTATAGAATCAAGTTTTCCTGCGAATTATCCCATTAATATACAAAGATTAATAAAGCAGTCTATAATTAACTTAAGTTATTATGTAGAGTGCGAAGATTATTCGCAATATGCGTTCCCAGCATTAAGAGCTCTAGAAGGTCATATAAAATATTTAATTCAAATAGCTGGAGGAACCGTAAATCGCCAGTTTAATCAATTTAACAAAGCACCAGGAAGTACAGCATATCTATATACAGCCCCACTAACCGATTTATCAAAAAAAGGTAATATAGAAACTTGCTACAACTACTATAAATCACAGCGTGATACATCGTTTCATTATGGAGATATGTTGGGGTCGATTGATAATACTAGAATAATAAATACAAAAGAAGAAGCTGATGAAATTATATTAAAGTGTATTAACCTGATCAATACACAAATTTGACCTTGAAAGAGGAGGTGTTGACATGAATGAATATATTATAAAAAAAGTAGATTCAAAAGGTTATGATACATTTCTTTTGTGTCTTACCTTTGAAAGCATCTTTGATTATTTAGATTCTATAGAATCCTCACCACTTATGGTGCAGAATACTGGTAGAATATTGATTGACCAACTTCTAGTGTCAGGAAACGGGAACAATAGATTCATAAGTTGCAGCTTTAAGCATGGAAAATTGGATTTATCATCAGCTTGTAATGTTCAACCAGATGATTATTTTAAACAAATAACAGTGGAGTGGCTAAATAAAAATTATTGCTACGTAGAACATTCTATTTTAACTGATTTTCAACGTCAATGTATAAAAAATAGGATAATTTTTTAATAAGGTGTGATTAATAGTAGTAAAGCGATGTGCGTTAGCAACATATAAGCAACAAAAATAAGCAAAACCCCCATAATATAGGGCTTTTGGAACTTTAAAAAGTTCTCAAAGAGATAATAAAAAGCAACAAAAATTTGCTTGTTTATGCCAAATTTGGAATATACACGATATATTTTTGTGTGAATATTTAAAATTTACAAAGATGGTTGAGTTTTTATGCTCAACCGTCTTTTTTATTTATAGTGTATAGCTTATTTAATACTAAACACCATTAAAAATACAGAAATCACTTTGGTATATTTCGCACTGTACATCATACTGTGTTCTCAAAAGGCGACAGCTTTTCTGTGGATCAGTATTCGTTCAATATAAAATTTGCTCGAAAATATTTTACCTATTTTAAACGGTGTTTAGTATAACATGAAAAATCAATATTATCACCCTTGTTAAAATCTCCCTGTAATGTTA
>JAXJXA010000408.1:0-6196 GCA_036307745.1 Acutalibacteraceae bacterium
CTTCGATTACAACACCAACTGTTGAATCAGCGTTAGTTTTAGCAAAAGCAACACCTTCAGCAGCAATTCTGCCACTCTTCTTTTCCTGCTTAGCAAGACCCTGCTCTCTCAAGAAGTCTACTGCCTTATCCATATCGCCGTTTGATTCTGTAAGAGCCTTCTTACAGTCCATCATACCGCAACCTGTTTTCTCTCTTAATGCCTTTACGTCTTTAGCTGTAAATGCCATTTATATCAATCCTTTCAGTTTATTTTCTGTATATACACCAAATTTACAGGGCAGACAATCTACCCTGTAAATTTAAAAATTCAAATCTATTATTTGATAAATTACTCAGCAACTTCTTCTGTAACTTCTTCAGCCTCTGTTGTAGCTTCCTCAGCAGCTGCACCCATTCTACCCTCGTTACCTTCGATAATAGCATTAGCGATTGTACCAGCGATCAGCTTAACAGCACGGATAGCGTCATCGTTACCAGGGATAACATAATCAATCTCATCAGGATCACAGTTTGTGTCTACAATAGCAACTATTGGAATACCTAGCTTCTTAGCTTCAGCTACAGCAATTCTCTCCTTGCGAGGGTCAACGATGAACAAAGCACCTGGCATCTCTTTCATCTCTTTGATACCGCCCATAAACTTCTCAAGTTTCTCAATCTCAAGGTTTAGCTTAATAACTTCTTTCTTAGGTAGAAGATCGAATGTGCCATCCTCTTCCATTGCACGAAGCTGCTTTAGTCTGTTGATTCTTCTCTGGATAGTTGTGAAGTTTGTCATCATACCGCCCAACCATCTAGCGTTAACATAGAAAGCACCTGCTCTCTCTGCCTCTTCTTTTACAGAATCCTGAGCCTGCTTCTTTGTACCTACAAACAGAACGCTCTTGCCTTCCATTGAAATCTCACGAATAAAAGCATAAGCCTCTTCTAATTTCTTAACCGTCTTCTGAAGATCAATGATATAGATACCATTTCTCTCTGTGAAGATATACTCAGCCATCTTAGGGTTCCATCTTCTTGTCTGATGACCAAAGTGAACGCCTGCTTCTAAAAGTTGTTTCATTGATACTACTGCCATTTTAAAGTCCTCCTTTAGGTTATAATTCCTCCGCCGCACCGTTATAATAATGCCAACTGTTTATGGCTTAACAGCACCTGGCAACAAGTGTCGACGTGCGTAATGCCTGAATATTATAACACAGCCTGATAATTTTTTCAAGTATTTTAAAAAAATTATCAGGCTTAAATTTAAAAATTATTTTATTTTTTATAGATATATCAAAAATTATTATTCTACATCAGGTAAAAATTTTTCTACCACATCATCTGCTTTTTTATAAATACTTCCTTCAGGAATATATCCTCGTACTCTCGATACAGGATAGACAGTTGTATTTCTACCTATAATTGTGCCAGGATTCAAAACCGAATTACATCCAACCTCTACGTAGTCACCTATAATTGCACCAAATTTTTTAAGACCTGTATCAATCTTATCTCCATCTATGTTAATAATAACATTTGTTTTATCTGATTTGAGATTTGATGCAATGACACCTGCTCCTGTATGTGATTTGTAGCCGTAAATTGAATCACCTACATAATTAAAATGAGGTGCTTGAACATTATCAAAAAGTATAGAATTTTTAACCTCAGTTGAGTTACCGACTACTGAATTTTCTCCTATTATAGCTTTACCTCTAATAAAGGCACAATGTCTTACCTCTGCTCTCTCACAAATTATCAATGGACCATTAAGTAATGCAGATGGTGCAACATTTGCTGATTTTGCTATCCATATATTATCACCAATAAGGTCATACTTATCTTTTGGTAGTGTAGGACCAACTGCCATAATAAACTCTTCTATATGATTAAGAGCCTCCCACGGAAACTCAATATTTTCAAACAGCTCAGTCGCTATTGTGTGTGAGCAATCTAAAAGTGCTTTAGTACCTATTTTACTATTCATATGTTCCTCCAACAAAGTTAAATTTAATTTATAATAAAAAATTCATTCATCGTGAAGATACCAAAATGAATTTTTATTGTATATTGTAATATCAATTATGATTTAATCTATCTGCTCGATTTTCAAAACATTTCTTATATACAAATACTACAAGTGTTGCACCCATTATTCCAAGCAAAATCCCACCAAGTATATCTGTGGGAAAATGCACAAACAGATACATTCTTGAAAAAGCCATAAGTGCTGCAAATAAAATTGCAAAAATTCCAGGTTTGCGAAAAAAATAAAACATTACGCTTGCTGCGGTAAAAGATGACGCTGTATGACCTGACGGAAATGAGTAGCTATCTGGTCGGCTTACTAATAATTCCATTGCAGTATCTACATAGCAAGGGCGAATTCTGCACACTATATTTTTTATTACCAGTTCTCCTGTAATAAAACAAATCAACATTGAAATCAATACCAGTAATCCACACTTACGAGTACGTTTAAAAAACAGCATTATTAATGCAGAAACAATCCATACAATACCGCCTTCTCCAATAGCAGAGATAAATACCATTACACTATCAATCAATGGAGCAGTAAGGTGTTCCTGAATAAAATACAAAATAGGAAAATCAAACGGCAAGTCAGACTCTACCTCCAATCCTAATTCCTGACACAATTCTCTTTACAATGCTTTCTTTATTTAACACAGTAATATTAAACTTAATTTCTATGTCAATAACCATATTTTGTTTATGGATATACACAAAAATCATATATTTATTATCATTACGCAAAAAAACAGCTGGCAAACCGCTTATTGTGGTCTGGTTATACTTTATATCAGCTTGTCTGCAAAATTCAATATATTTATTAAAAAATTGATATAGACTATTTATACCATCTGATTTTTTTTTCTTTATATTTATAACTAATGGTGATGTAACAAAATTATTTTTCTTTACAATTTTTGAAACACCCTGGTAATAAATAATAGTTTCATTTTTTTCGACGATTGTTTCGGCTATATATCCACTTGGTACTGTTATTCTCAAATCATCACAACTAAGAGTAATACCTGCACCAAACTTAAAATATTCATCTGAATTTACCATAATTCTAGTAATGCTGTCTTTACCAGGTTGTTTTAAATCAGACAATATATTATTTATAGAATACAGCTTGTCCTCTGACGAGGATTTTTTGTTCGTCAAAACATCTGCAACAGCTTTAAGTTTTCTCTCTTTTTGTTCTACTTTTTGAGTAAGGGTTTTAATTTTTTCAGATGTTTTTGTAATCAAATCTCTGGCTTTATCTAATTTTTCTTTTTCAGCATCTTTGGCTTCCTCAATAATATCATTTTTAAATTTCTTTTGATACTCTCTTTTTTGACGTTCTTTTTCTCTTATTTCAGAGAAATCCATAACAAAGCCACTGTTTTTAACAATATTTAGCAGAATTATCTTATTTCTTATATGTTTATCACATTCTTTACTATATAATTCAGAGTTTTCTGATATAATATTCAAGGTTGCAATTTTTTCATCATAAGTATACTCTGAGTTCTTACATATTTCTTTAAAAATTACAACTCTCTCTGTTGCTGAAAGCTCTGAATTAATTACATTGACAACTCTACCCAAAATAATAAACAAATCTTTTGGTAATAGTTTCTCTTTTTCTGCAAAACTGCTTTCTAAAATACTAATGTATTTAAGTGGAAAATTATCAGATTTTTCAGTTGATAATTTTTCAATTACAAATTCAGCCAGAAAATCTGATTTTACTTTTGATATCAACTGTTCAAAGGCAATCTCATTATATGCTCTTTCTTCGCAAGTTTCACAGATGTTATCTTCAACAATAATATCAGTGGATACAACAGAAATTGTTTTCAAAATGTTATTTTTTATTTTTTTACAATTATTTTCGATTTTTAAAACATTACTGTTGTAAAAACTACCACTGTATCGTGTATCATATCCGTTGGGAGTAAAATTTACTAAATTTACATCTTGTTCCATATAAAAACCTCCCAACATATAATGACTATACATAAGTGAATAAAAATCTTATGAATTTATTAATAGATTCATTTTACTATAAAATGTGAATTATTACAATGCTTTTTAAGCTGTTTTTAATTTAATTTATTTGCAAGTGTTGTTAAAATGTGTTATATTATACAAAAAAATATCTGTATTTTTCTGCATAAAAAATTTAAAATTTGAAATATTACCATAAATAAGAGGTTTAAAAATGAAATATTCTACTGAAAAACTTTCAAATAACTTTTTTGTATCTGTTATACTTTTTGTATTTACTTTTTTATTCATACTGTTCTGTATTGCTGTATCTGGAAAAGGAAATATAAATTCTCCGGATATTACACAATGCAATTTCAGTGGATTATATGTTATTAATAGTTCTGACAATCGTTTTCAACAATCCTTTAAAATACCAGATAATAAAAAGATTAATCTCAATAATGCAGAAGTTAACAACATTATGTTTATTATAAAATTTAATAAAGAAATAAAATCAGGACAACAAATCAATCTGTTTATGAATAATGTAACTGCAGATATTTATAAAAATGGAAATAAAATTTTTTCATACGGATATGAAAAAAATTACCCTGATATTGTTCAATCTGCCGGTAAAGAATGGATAGGATTTATTTCTCCAGGAATTACAGAGAGTGACACTATTGCTATAAAATTAAAAGGTTGCAATAGCAAAATCCATACAAGCTATATAAATAAATTTCTTGATAATATTATTCAGGGTAACGAATATGACCTTTTAACAACTCAGCTTGAAAAAAACACCATTACTCTTATTTCGTCCATCTTGGTTTTTATAATGGGCTTTGTTCTTATTGTTGTTATGTTCACCTTAAAAATAATGAAATCCCCTGTACAGATAGGCGATTTGTCTTGTGGACTGTTAATGATCAGTGGTTCAATTTCTCTTTTTATGAATTATGATTATATAACATTGATATTCAGAAATGCATTTCTTGTAAATATATTTGATTTTCTTAACCATATTTTCTTAATATATTTTCTTTTAGTATATTTAAGATTATATATTAAAGGAAATGCCATAAAAAAGGCTATGCAAACCTTTATTAACATATGGGTATTTGTTATACTAACATTTTTTATCTTACAGATAACAGGGGTATTGGATTACATCAATTTTGAAAATTGCATTAGTTTATCTAGTATATTGATAGTTTTGTTTACCATGTTGTTTTTATGTATAGACTATAACAAATTAACAACACCACATTCTCGTATAATAATAAGTACAGGAATTATTTTAACCATTTCATTATTAATTGAATTATTAGGAAAATCTGCAACGGGATATTATTTAGGCTATATATTTAATATTGGGCTAATTATATTCTCTTTTACTCAATTTCTAGTTATTATGATAATTGCTAAAAGAAGTATAGTACAGGCTTCCAAAGCTGATATAATGGAAAATGAGCTTTTACAAAGCAAAATATCTGTTATGCTTAGTCAGATTCAACCCCATTTTCTGTATAATACTCTAGTTGTAATAAGGCAACTCTGCGACATCAATCCTAAAATAGCAAAAGAGGCTATAACAGAGTTTGCAAGCTATCTGAGAGGAAATTTGGATTCTCTGACATTAAATACAACAATATCATTTGAAAAGGAAATGGAACATGTAGAAAATTATATTTCTCTTGAAAAAAAGCGTTTTGGTGATAAAATTAATATAGAATACGATATTGAAGCTACTGAATTTGAAGTTCCATCTCTTACAATTCAGACTGTTGTTGAAAATGCAATTCGCCACGGAATAACTAAAAGAAAAGAAGGTGGCACAGTAACCATAAAAACATACGAATTATTGGATTCTTTTACAGTTGAAATACGAGATAATGGAGTAGGTGTAGATCTAACAAGACCACCTGAACATAATGATAACAGAAGCCACGTTGGTATTGACAATGCAAAAAAACGAATTGAGTCAATGTGTAACGGTACTCTTATTATGAATAGCACACCTAGTATAGGAACTCTTGTTCTTATGACAATACCCAAAAATACTCAACACAACGAAACAAAAAGTTAATTAGTAATTTATAATTAATACTAAACACCATTTAAAATACAGAAATCATTTCGGCATATGTCGCACTGCACTTCATACTGCGTATCCTCGAAAGGCGACAGCCTTTCTGTGGCTC
>JAXJXA010000409.1:0-2158 GCA_036307745.1 Acutalibacteraceae bacterium
AATCTTCTTTATTAATAATTATCAGACTTTATTTCAAAGTAAGCCTGAGGCTTATGACATACAGGACACACCTTGGGGGTACTTTCACCATAATGTAAATGTCCACAGTTTTTACATTTCCATATCTGCTGTCCATCTCTTGTAAATACTTTTTGTTCCTGTAAATTTATCTGAAGTTTCTTAAATCTTTCCTCATGTTCCTTTTCAATATCAGCAACAGCCTGCATAATAGAGGCAATTTCGTAAAAACCCTCACTCTTTGCGATTTCTGCAAATTCTTTGTACATTGTCACCCACTCATAATGCTCACCTGCGGCTGCGTCTATTAAATTTTGTACGGTTGTTGTATCTTTTCCATTACTTAAAAAATCAAACCATATTTTTGCGTGGGCTCTTTCATTATGTGCAGTTTCATCAAAAAAATCTCCTATCTGTTCATAACCTTCTTGCCTTGCAACCTCTGCATAAAATGTATATTTATTACGAGCCTGTGATTCTCCGCTAAAAGCTGTTAAAAGATTAGCTTCTGTTTTGCTTCCTTTTAAATTCATATTATCAAATCCTTTCAATGTATATATTTTCCATAGTTTTTATGACTATGCATACATTGGCTTGAAATATACAAATTATTATAATATAATTAATTTATTAATCAAAATAGAGGTAATATTTATGGAATTTAGAATAATTAAAGCACAAGAAATTACAGATACAGTAAAAAAATTATTTATGGACTGTAATTATTTTATCGGTGACGATATTACAGATGCACTGCAAAAAGCCTGCGAAACCGAAAAATCTCCGGTAGGCAAACAAGTTCTTTGTCAACTGTTAGAAAATAATAAAATCGCAAAAGAGGAACAAATTCCAATTTGCCAAGACACTGGAATGGCAGTGCTTTTTGTAAAATATGGCGATAAGGTTGTTATCGATGGTGGTAGCTTTAACACTGCTGTTGAAAATGGTATAAGAAAAGCATATAAGGAAGGATATTTAAGAAAATCTGTTGTAAATGACCCTGTATTTGACAGAATCAATACAAAGGACAATACCCCGGCTGTTATACACACTGAGATTGTATCAGGAAACAAAATAACTATTATCGCTGGAGGCAAAGGCTTTGGCAGTGAAAATATGTCTGCTATCAAAATGCTTACACCATCTTATGGAAAACAAGGGGTTATAGATTTTGTTTTGGAAACCGTTAAAAAAGCTGGTCCTAATCCTTGCCCTCCTATGGTGGTTGGTGTAGGAATTGGCGGAACATTTGAAAAGGCAGCACAACTTGCGAAAAAAGCTACATTCAGAGCTGTCAATACAAGCAACCCCGACCCACGATATGCAGAAATGGAAAATTATCTTCTTGAGCAAATAAACAAAATGGGATTTGGTCCCGCCGGACTTGGTGGTACAACCACTTCTCTTGGAGTTAATATAGAAACATATCCAACACATATTGCAGGAATGCCCGTGGCTGTAAATATCTGTTGCCACGCAGCAAGACACAAAACTGTTACTATATAATTAAGGAGTCATATTTATGAAAAAGATTACATTGCCATTGACTGATGAGGATATAAAAGACCTTAAGGCAGGTGACAGCGTTTTGCTTACAGGCACTATGATTACAGGCAGAGACGCTGCCCATAAAAGATTATATGAACTTGCACAAAAAGGCGAAGAACTTCCTGTTGATATAAAAGGAGAAGTTATTTACTATGTAGGACCTGCACCTGCAAAACCAGGCTATGCTGTTGGTCCCGCTGGTCCTACTTCAAGTTACCGTATGGACAAATATGCACCTACACTTTTAGATATGGGATTAAAAGGAATGATCGGTAAAGGTGCCAGAAATCAAGAAGTTATTGATGCCATAGTAAGAAATAAATGCATTTATTTTGCAGCAATCGGCGGTGCAGCCGCACTTATCGCTAAAAGTATTAAGTCAGATGAAATCATCTGCTACGAAGACCTTGGTACAGAAGCTGTAAGACGCTACACTGTCGAGGATTTTCCTTGTATTGTTGTTATTGACAGTGAAGGTAATAATGTTTATCAAACCGAATCTAAAAAATATTGTACAGAATAAAATAATACTAGGGCTTGTTTGAAAAATAGAAAAAGTGCTGGATTTTTGTTCCAAAACGAGTGATTTCAA
>JAXJXA010000410.1:0-3419 GCA_036307745.1 Acutalibacteraceae bacterium
CGTCTTAGCGAAATATTCAGTCATTTTTCTGTTTTCAGCTACTCCCTAGTTATCTTATTGTTTTATAAAAATCAAGTGTTTTAAAATTGTGTTCAGTGGTGAAAAGCAGATATTCCTCTGTACAGCGTTCCAATAAGGCAAGTCCTTCGTCCGATAGTTTAAAGTTAAACATTTTATTCGGTTCTGCGTATATACAATATCTCATTGCAGTAGCAACACCCATACCTATTCTTATACTGTACTCGTCAATGTTATTTAGGCAACTGCTACATATAAATCTTCCTGAGTGTGGCAAAAAGTGCATATTTTCATCTTCATAGCATTTGCATATTTCACAACAAACCAGATTAGGCATATATCCGCAAAAACACATCATTCTAAGTTCAACTGCTGATTTTATTACAGTGTTTGAGCGTTTATTATTACTTAGAAGATATAGTGCGTTTAGCATAAGTCGTAAATATTCTTCAGCTTGTGTTTCACGGGGGGCAAGATAACCTACAAGTTCGCAAAAATATTGTGACAACGACATATTCACAATATCAGTTCTGAGCTTTATAAACATTTCTTCACAAGTTGCCTCATCAATAATATATGTATCCCGACTGATATAAATCACCAGTCGGGAATAGCATAACAGCCGTGTGGCTGAGCCCTTTGCACTTTTTAAACTTCTACAATTTTTAACAAAAGCCCTTATAATTCCTTTTTTTCTTGTCAATACAGTTACAAGACGGTCTTTCTCACCAATATTCTGTTCCCCTATTATCAGCCCGTCTGTGGAGATTTTCATCGTCATCCTCCTGCATATCAAAATCATCTTCTCTATTAAAATATTCCGGGAAATTTTCCTTTGAATCTCTTAAAGAGGTGTAACGTAAATAGTCCATTACACTGCCTGTTTCTAAAAAGTTTGACCACGCATCATAAATATCCATTACTACACACCCTTATAAAATTTAATACTAACACTGTTGTTTAAATAGAGTTTTCAAATACGACCTAGTATAAGCTGTACACAATAATTATATGTTTAAAAACAGCCTATGTTTACAGTATATCTCTTTTATATAGTTAATATAGGGTGTAATTTGTAGAAGATTTATTTAGAAATTTTTGTCTATAAATTTATACTGATTGTTTTGTTATAAACAATCTGAATTTTATTTTTGATAATTTAAGAATTGTAATAATTAAGTTTTTATATTTTACTTGATGTTTGGTTGATTTTTTGAATTAATAGTTTTTCTTTTTCCAAAAATAAAATATAAATAGCGATTTACAAATTTAATTATGAACCACATAATAGTAAATATCAATACAATTATAATTAGCTGAACAAATATATTTTTTAAATATACATTATCTATTCCTGATAATTCAAAAATAAACGGAATAAATCTTCTGTTGAAATAAAGATGTAAACATAATATTACAATAGAATTTTGACCAAAAAATTTAAGTATTTCTACATTACGCAAAAATACAGACAAAGCAAGTATTCCTGCTGTTCCTAAAAGTGAATTTATCAAAAATAAAGCTATATTTCCGTAGGAAAAATCTCTTATAGAAATAAATTCATTTAAACTTGTTAAAAAACTAACCAATATAATGGAAACAGCGAATATAGCTAAACACCAATACTTATTTATCTTATCAGCTAGTTTTGCCAGAAAATCTTTTGACAAGAATCCTAAAGATAAAAAAATAGTTGAACTAAAAATATATCCTATACCAAATGGTAAATTAAAGCGTATAAAATATGCTCCGATTATTCCTGCTAATATAGATAACACAATAAAAATATTATGTAATTTTGTAATAAAGTAGAAACATAATTCAGAAAAAAACAAAGCACACAAAAACCATATTGGACCATTGAACAAATATGCATCTGAAATAAGATCATATCCAATACATTGTTTTACTAATGTAATTAAGAAGTCTGTAATTAATAATGAATCATAGTTAAAAATAAAGTAAATAAAGTAGTCTATTGTCAGAAAGACTAAAAATGGAATATATAATGAACGGATACGCTTTAATAGAAATATCTTAAATGAATCTTTATTGGAAAATACAATACCAGATAGAAAAAAGAACAAAGGCATATGGAATGAAAAAACTACGTCAACAGAATATTGAGTATCTCTAAAAGCAAGATGTGAAAAAACAACTAATATAATGCCTATTCCTTTTGCAGAATCTATCCAGTCAATTCTTCTTTTTGGTTTTGATAAATTACTGTTAGTATTAATACTGATATTGATAAAAATCACTCCTATAAAATAAATACTTATGATTAATTTTCAAAATCATTTTTATCGTAACCAAAACTTCTTAATAGAGTATCACGATTTCGCCAGTCCTCTTTAACCTTAACCCAAAGAGTAAGATTAACTTTGCAGTCGAAAAAAGATTCCATATCCTGACGTGCATATGTGCCTATTTTTTTAAGCATAGTACCTTGTTTACCAATTATAATACCTTTGTGGCTACTGCGTTCACAATATATTGTTGCGTCAATGTCAATAATATTTTTATCGTTACGGCTTTTCATACGTTCCACAACTACAGCTGTACCGTGAGGAATTTCCTTGTCCAGAAGCCTCAACATTTTTTCTCTTATCATCTCGCTTGAAAGTACACGCTCAGGTTGGTCGGTAAGTGTATCATCATCAAAAAGATGACCGCCTTCCTGTGCAAGCTTTTTAAGTTCTTCTTTTAATTGCTCAATTCCATTGTCTGTTTGTGCAGAAACTGGCACAATCGCTTCAAAATCAAACTTTTCACTGTATCGTGCTATTTGTAACATAAGAGCACTTTTTTCTTTTACTGTGTCAATTTTATTTATAGCTAAAATTGCAGGAACGTCCATGGCTTTGAATTTTTCAATCAGTTTTAGCTCAGTATCGGTAATATCTTTGCAAGCCTCTGTAACAAGCATACAAGCATCTACACCGGATACAGACTCGTTTACAGAACGTACCATATATTTACCAAGTTTTGTGCGTGGTTTATGAATACCAGGAGTATCAATAAAAACTAACTGAGTTTCTTCTTCTGTCAGAACTCCCATAATTCGAGTTCTGGTTGTTTGTGGTTTGCTTGATACTATAGCAATTTTTTGTCCTAACATTTTATTTAAAATTGAGGATTTTCCCACGTTAGGTCGCCCCACAATGGCGATAAAGGCAGATTTGTCATTAAAATTATTTTCTGTCATAATTCCCTCCATAAAAAATGGTATAATCACTGTATTTATATTTACAGCAATTATACCATATAATCTATAATTTTTAAAGATTGATTATTATATTTAACACGTCAATCTAATTCTTTAATAAAAATGTAATGTTTATAGCAAATTTGTTGCTTTTTATTATTGAAAGTCTGTTTAATTACAAATTTATAACAAA
>JAXJXA010000411.1:0-3825 GCA_036307745.1 Acutalibacteraceae bacterium
ACTGACTATCCTTGTCAGCAAAAATCTTACCTAGCTTATAATTAGCAAAGTGATTGCCTTGATTTGCTGACATCTGCAGATTAGGGATAGATTTGTTTAGGTCATAAAACTTACCATTTGGATCAGAATAAATTTTTCCTAACTGATAATTTGCAAAGTGATTACCGATTTTTGCTGATTGCTCTAAGCATTTAACCGCTTTATTCATATCAAAATATATGCTGTTTTCATCAGCATATATAGCACCTAATTTTTGGTAAGCTATGGCATTATCCTTTTTAGCTGATTTAGTAAGCCATTCAACAGCCTTATCTTCGTTTTGTTCTACACCCTGTCCTTTAGCATACATTGTGCCTATGGTAAGCTCGGTAGACTTGTTTTCCATTTCTTTTTCTGCTTTTAAGTAAAGCTCTAAAGTCTTTTGATAACAGCCATTTGCTTGTTCCTTGCCAATATCATTTGTTTTAAATTTTTCCGTTTCTAGTAGCTGTCCCATTTTGTAATGTGCATCTGCAAGGTCTGCTTTTGTTGCTGAATTAAAATAATTTTTAAAAGCAAGCTCATAATCAACATTTGTTCCTAAACCCTTTTCATACATCAATGCTATTTTGTATGAAGCCTGAGCCTGTGTAAATTCACCACGAGATGTCATAGCTTCAGTGTAGTATTCTTTTGCTCTCTCATAATCAATATCTTTACCTAATCCATACATTGACATATTACCAAGATATATTTTTGAATAAGGAATTTTTTCTTGTGATGCTGAAAAGTACATTTCTGCTTTTTGGTAATCTTGAGGTACACCTAAGCCTTTGTAGTACATTGTTCCTAGAGTATAGAGTGCCCTGCAAGTATCATAATCAATATTTGATATAGGTATGTTGTAATTAAGGCTTTCAAATGTTTCATTTGGTAGCTCACTTAACAACAAATCGTGTGCTTTAAGAAAGTAGTTATTGCTTATTTCAGTATCAGCTTCTACTCCAACACCGTTGTAATATATTTTTCCTAGCTCATAATTAGCATAAGCATTATTCTGATTAGCTGATATAACAAGATAGCGTTGAGCAAGCTCATAGTTTTTTTGAATATTGTGCTTAGAATTGCCATAAAGGTATTGCAGTCCAAGCTCGTATGATGCTTTGGGGTCTGATAGAGCATTGTGTTCTAGCTTAGCAAAGTCATCAGCAAGTAGAAAATCAGGCATTGAAAGCTCTTTATCTGCTGTAAAATCAGCATTTTTATCATCTGATAACTGCTCATCGGTGACTTCATCGAGAGTTTCATCGAGAATTTCATCTACATTTTCTTCAAAGTCTGGTTGGTTGTTATCTGATATAGTTTCTTCTGTTTCAAAATTATCATCTATATCATTTGAAATATTTGTTTCTTCAATTTCATAATCAATCACTATATCTGGTTGAATGTTCTTATTTATCTCGTATATATCCTTATTAGAAACCTCTGCTTGAAGCTCTCTAGCCTTTTTAAGAAGAGAATTTTTAAGAAATTTGAAATTATCATTTTGCTCTATCGGTGTTTTGTATTTTGGTGATTCGTTATATGTTCCAAGAATTTTCTCTTGTTCTGTACACCACATATCGTAAAGTTTTGCCATATCCGGAGATTTTTCTGTTAATGTTTTTAGTATGTCATCTACCAATTCCTTAATCTCTTTAGGCTGATACTTGTAGTAATATTTACCTGTATCCGGCATTTTATTTGCAAGGGTGTATATACTGTTATGTAAATAATCAAGTGTGGCGTTATCATATTGTGACAATGGATTTTGATTAATTTTATCTACTAACTGTGACATTGCATCTTTAATTTGATTTCGGTATTCTGTTTGATTTACAAATGAGTGTTTTAAATCATCTTTAAATATTTCATTTGCAAATGCAGATTTTATACTTTTAATTCCCTTTGTATTTATATAACCCTCTTTAGGGTCGTTACTATATATAAAAAGGTGAATATGAGGGTGATGTCCTGTATTGTGCATACCTGCATACCACCTTAAATTTTCAAGTTTAATATTATTAGCTTTTGCAATGGTGTCAATTTCACTGCGTACTAATTGTTTCCAAGGAGCCTGAGAGGAATAACCAAGTCTGTCTGCATCTTCTCTGCGTAGTGAAATAACGTGTGTCCATATACGTCCCTTATGGTTTGATATTTCTTCCATTGCTTTTTCAAGGTCTACGTTTTCATAAAAAGAAAAAAGCCCGTGTTGCTGACTTTTTTCAATGTCAACAGACGGACGAGTACCAACATAGCTTACTAGGTCTGAAACAGCTTCATCAAGATATATTCCATTATCAAGTAGTATCATTTCAGATAATCTTGTTATAAGCTCTGAAGCGTTTGCTTTAGTTGGATTTGCTATGTAGTCTTTATATTCGTGTGTATTTTCATAATCCTTACAGTCTTTCATAAGGATTTCTAATGCGTGCTTTTGTTTGTCTGTTGCTTCGCTCATCATAATTGGTGTGTCATTATTAAAAGAAACGGATTCTCTGGTGCCAACATATCCTACAAGGTCAGCAGTATGTGCCTTTGTTAAAATATGTTTATTTTCCTGCTCACCGGGTTGTGCAACCCTGAAATATCTGCTGTTAAGTATTATGTTGGCACCCATTATATTTTCTCCTTTTATTCTCCGTTAGCGGCTTCAAATATATTTATAGTTCCGTGGGATTGTTTTACACTGTCAACAGACGTTTTTCGTAATTTTTCATATGAATCTTTACTGATTGATAAATCTGTTGCAACCAATCTTGTAAGCATATCGATTTCTACTGCCGTTTTAAACTGTATCTTTGCCATTCTGTCAGCAAGAATTTTTATTTCTGAGCTGATTTTATTTCCGTAAATATCACATAGATAATCCTGATTGAATCCATTTGTTAAATATGAAAAGTAAAAGTTAATAGCGTGTTCCAAAGCTGTATTTCTTGAATTTGATTCTAGAATTTTACAGATAACATCTAACTTTTTAAATGTAGATTTTGGCAATACCATTGTTGTTTTTAGCCTTTGATATTGGCTTACTGTTTTGTCAGTAAGCTTTTCAGAATTAAAGTATTCAGCCATTATTCTTATTCCTCCTCTAAAATACTTTTGTTTATATAGTTGCTGATAGGATAGTAGCCGACTATGTATGAACTGTTATATTCATATCGTCTTAGTGCAACACTGCTACCACTCCAGTTTTGTCCTCCGTCACCTACAACCATAGTGATTACAGTGCCTTCAATTTTTGTGACTATACCCATTTGGTCAGATGTCGAATTTTCGCAATCTCGGTTCAGAAAAATTATATCTCCCGGAAAGGGTACATACTCATTTCCATATGCATAGCCGTCTTGGAATTTGCCTGTTCTTCTACACTCGCTTAATGCTGTGTTGCGGTCAGTATGTTTTTTATAATAACCTGCTTCAATATAGCCTAGTTCATTACAACAATATGATATGAAAGTAGAATCCCACTCACCATTAATAGGTTCATAGCTTGTATATGAGGTATAGTGATTATTAAGCTGTGAAAGTGCAAAATCAGCAAGCCTCATTGCATTATTTGTAAGGTCAATTTTATTTGCTGTTTCAACAATTTTCTGACGTTGGGTATCATTTATTTCTATTAACAACTGATTTTCTACATTGTCAAAAAATACATTATCATTAAGTTCAGCAGTATAACTATTCAATTCAGGATCAAAATAAAACTCAGAATCAATTATTTTTTGTATTGTAATATTTCTTGTGTTCTTATCATTTTCATATTTGGATAAAAATAATTCAAAATATGTTGCATACATAATC
>JAXJXA010000412.1:0-1300 GCA_036307745.1 Acutalibacteraceae bacterium
ACCTGAATATGATTTACCTGATATAAGAAATTTTACGTTTTCAATAAAGCCGTCTGTTGCAGTTTTTTGAATTCTAATGTTACCTAGCTTTTCGTGATTATTAAATTCAACTTCTACTGTTTCACCATTCTTTGCAAGAGTAACTGTTTTACTCTCCTGTTCAGGATCTTGCCAATAAAGTTTTTGCTCATCTGTTAAAATTTCTGTTACTTTATAAACGCCTGAAGAAGGTAACATAATAGATTGACTTCTTCCAACTTTTACTTGGGCTTCAGTATGAAAGTTATTTGAAACACCATCAATTCTGAATGTTATTGTTTCAGTAGATGCTCTGTCCGAAGTCTTTTTAATCTTCAAAACACCGCCCTGCTGAGAGTTATTGAATCTTACTGTTGTTACTTTTTCTGCCTCAATAGTAACAGTTCTTGTGGGCTGTGTCATATATCCTGCTACTGGTGTTTCCTCAACTGTATATGTGCCTGGCTTTAGCTCAATATCATTAGCTAAAAAACCTTCTGAGTTTGTTATATATGTACCAACCAACTTGCTATTGCTGTCATATACCTTAAACTCAATACCCTCAATCTTACCGGGGCTTGTTGTGCCGTTTGCGTTCTGAATGGGTTCGGCAGTTTTATATAACTTTAACCAGCCAGTTTTTAATGTGTTCTCAAAATTAATTTTTGCAGGATTACTTTCCGTATTTTCACTTGTGATAGTTATTGTAACAGGTGCAGGCTTAATATATCTGCTGTCTGCAACCTCATCAAAGGTATATGTACCAACATCTAATTTTTCTTTGATTTTACCGTTTTTATCTGTTGTAACAGTTTTTAAGAACTTGTTGCTATTAACTGTGTTGCCCTCATAAATATTGATTTTTACGTTTGATACAACACCGTCCTCTGATGTTTTTGTAAGCTCATAGTATGTGTTTACTTCATTTACATTTTCAAATTCGTTGTATGTAAATACTGATTCTGATGAACCGGGAACACCAGTGATTTGCTGTACATATAGTGTATCGTCTTTGATATATCCATCAGGTGCTTTGGTTTCTTGGATGGTTACTGTGCCGAGTGGTAGAATTGGATTAGGATCCCCTACGTTATAATAAAAATCATTGTTACTATCAACTAAATAGGCACTGTTTAAAGTAGCATATCCATATTCATCTGTTTTAATTGTCCAATATCTTTTAAAGCTACTGTCAGCATCTCCATTTTCAATCTGTTCCTTGGTAAAGTAGCCTTTGTAGAATTTAATGGTAAATTCTGCACCTTGAACTGCTTTTCCGGTA
>JAXJXA010000413.1:0-2458 GCA_036307745.1 Acutalibacteraceae bacterium
ATATATATTACCACCTGTCAAGTGTTTTGTTTGACACACCCTAAAATATATTTGTCATAAATTTTTGCAACCTATTTTTCCTTAATCATTGTATTTTTAATAAAATATTTGCACAAGCTATATTTATTTAAATTAAGTATATATTTTATAATATTTTGTTTAAATGCACAAAAACTAACAAATATATTTTACTATTGTGCTGAAATTTTAAAAATTATAAGCATTTTTTTAGAAATTAGTGACTAAATTTAAAATTTGTGTTATAATTATTACAATTATGATAAAAGTATTTTCATAATGTTTGTTAATTTTACATTAAAATTATCTGTAATCGGCTGTTTGTAGCTTTATTTTTATTATTGAAGGTGAAAAATTATTGGAGCAATCAATTAGCATTGATCGTATGGAAAACGCCGTAGCTTTATTTGGCAGCTTTGACGAAAATATAAGAATTATTGAAAATGAGTTTGCCGTCACAGTGGTTAGCCGTGATTCATATTTGAAAATAAGCGGAGATATTGAAGGTGTTGCAAAAGCAACTAAGGTTATAGAAAATCTTCTTTCATTAATTAACAGAGGAGAAACACTCAGTGAACAAAACGTTCGCTACTGCATCTCCCTTATTAATGAAGGCTGTGAAGAAAAAATAGCACAGTTGGCAGGGGATTGTATTTGTATAACTGCAAAGGGAAAACCTCTCAAACCAAAAACACTGGGACAAAAAAAGTACTGCAATGCAATTAAAGAAAATACCATCACAATCGGTGTTGGCCCTGCCGGTACCGGAAAAACTTACTTAGCGGTTGCAATGGCTGTTACTGCTTTTCGAGCAGGAGAAATAAACAGAATAATTTTAACAAGACCTGCTGTTGAAGCCGGAGAGAAACTGGGCTTTCTTCCCGGAGATTTACAGAGCAAGGTTGACCCTTATCTGCGTCCATTATATGATGCATTGTTTGATATGCTAGGTGCCGAGACCTATCAGAGATACGTTGAACGAGGCAACATCGAGGTTGCCCCTCTCGCCTATATGAGAGGTCGTACCCTTGATGATAGTTTCATCATCCTGGATGAAGCTCAGAATACAACACGAGAACAAATGAAAATGTTTTTAACCAGACTCGGTTTCAACTCCAAAATGGTTATAAACGGTGATGTTACACAAATAGATTTACCCAATGGAAGTAAATCCGGTTTAAGAGAGAGCATAAAAATACTAAAAAATGTTGATGATATTGCCTGCGTCACATTCAGTGATCGTGACGTTGTTCGTCACAAATTAGTGCAAGATATCATCAGAGCTTACGAGAGAAACAGTGAGGAGGCTAAAAGAAAAAATGGAGAAACTCCGAGTTATTATCACAAATAATCAGAAAAAGGTAAAAATACCAACAGGACTAAGAATGTTAGTAAGACGCTGTTGCCATGCAGTACTTCAACTGGAAAATTTGGGAGGAATTGCTGAGATCAGTGTAACCTTTGTTGACAACGAGGAAATTCATAAACTTAACAAACAATACCGTAATAAAGATATGCCAACAGATGTATTATCTTTTGTAATGGGAGAAAATGGTACATATGATATAGACCCTAAGACAGGTGCTCAAATTTTGGGTGATGTTGTAATATCTATGGAAAAGGCTGTTGAACAAGCAGAGCTCTATGGTCACAGTCTTCAGCGTGAGGTTGGTTACCTCACCGCACATTCTGTATTACATCTTCTTGGTTATGACCACGAAGACAATATGGAGAGAGTACGAATGAGAGAAAAGGAAGAAAGGGTAATGTCTTTGTTAGGTTTACCAGCTTCCACAAGCTATGTAAGAGAGGATTAAAGAAATTGAGGGACTTTCTAAAAGGCTTTTTTTATGCTTTTAGAGGTATAACAAACTGCGTTTGTAATGAACGCAATATGAGAATACATATAGTAATTGCTGTTTATGTTCTTTTTTTCTCGCAGTTCTACAATTTAAGCAGTGCTAAACTTGCCATTATTTTACTTGTTATAGCGGCTGTTCTGGCACTTGAATTGCTGAATACAGCCATAGAGCGAACCTGCGATGCTATTACCCGCACAAATTCACAGCTTATAAAGATAGCTAAAGATGTATCAGCAGGAGCTGTTCTGGTAATGGCTGTTACAGCAGCTTTTATCGGTATTTTAATATTCTGGGATACCGATATTCTTTGGACTATCATATCAATAATGTGTAACACCCCCGAATATCTTACTATCTTTATTCTTAGTATGCTTGTAAGTATACTGTTTATAATTATAGGACCCAGGGGTATTGTCAATAATATAAAAGCGTTCGTGGAATTAAAAAAAGCTCTTAAAAATGAAAATGAACCCTCTGAGAATATAGAAGAAAAATAATTGTAACCGGATTTATTTGTATGTATTTAAATATAACACGTCAATCTAATTTAGTAATCTTTCTGTAACACATTCATAAAG
>JAXJXA010000414.1:0-2283 GCA_036307745.1 Acutalibacteraceae bacterium
AGATGATGAAGGTTATGTTTTTGTAAACGGTATGATGATTAAAAAATCTCAGGCTCCTACATCTGAATATATAGAGGAGAGCGATTGATATTATTATCAAATAAAAATATTTTAATTTAATGCCGTTGCTGTTGCGACGGCATTTTTATATGAGGATAAAATGAATTTGCTTGAATATTTAGAAGACTATAATGAAAAAAATATGATTCCTATGCATATGCCAGGACATAAACGAAATGTAATGTTAGAACCATATCTTAAAAAGCTATATGCAAACTGTGATTTTACAGAAATTTACGGTATGGATGACCTTCATTCTCCAGAAGGTATATTAAAAGAAGCAATGATACGGGCAGAAGAACTTTGGAAAAGTAAACATAGCTATTATTTGGTTAATGGTAGTACGGGAGGAATTCTTGCAGGAATAAGAGCCTGTACTAACAGAGACGATTATGTATTGATAGCTAGAAATTGCCATAAATCAGTTTATAATGCTATTGAACTTTGTGGACTTAGACCAATATACATTTTGCCAGATATGATTGGTGATTTACCTATATATTCATCAATAAATCCTCAAACTGTATATAATCGGCTTGAAAAAAATAAAAAAATTAAATTAGTTGTAATTACAAGTCCTACATATGAAGGTGTAATAAGCGATATTGAGAAAATATCTGAAATTGCTCATAGATTTGGAATTCCTGTTTTGGTAGATGAGGCACACGGGGCTCATCTTGATATATCATCATATTTTATAGGAGGAGCTATTAAAGGAGGAGCAGATATTGTAGTACAAAGTTTGCATAAAACATTACCAAGCCTTACACAAACGGGTATTATACATCTGAATTCTGATATAGTAAAATCTGAAAAATTGCAACAGCAGTTGTCTATTTTTCAGACAAGCAGTCCTTCGTATCTCTTTATGTCATCTATTGATAGTTGTGTAAATTTCCTCGGAAATAACATTATGATATTTCAAAGTTGGAGCGAAAATCTTGATATGTTTAAAAATAAAGTTTCACAGCTTGAAAAATTACAGATTTTGAATTATACAGAAAACATAAATATCTCAAAGGATATTTTTTTATTTGATAAAAGCAAAATTGTAATTTCTACTGCATACACTTCTATTAGCGGTAATGAGCTTATGCAAATACTTCGCACTAAACATAAGATAGAGTTAGAAATGTGCAGTGGCGATTACGCAATAGCTATGACATCTATGGCTGATAACAGAGAAAATTTGTTATTGCTTGCAGATGCACTTACTGATATTGACAGACAAATAACAAAAGTAAACAGAGCGTGTTTTTTTACTTCCATAAAAAATCTTCCTAAAACAGACACTAATTTTTTTAGTGATATAAATAAAGAAACAGAAATTATTGATATAAAAAATGCAATAGGAAGAACATCAAATGAGTATATATGGATTTATCCTCCTGGTATACCAATTATTACTCCTGGAGAAATTGTAACTAATGAAACAATAGATATAATTCTAACTGCAATAGAAAAAAATATGAATTTGCAAAAGACTGATTACAATAAAATTACTGATATTTCTGTTGTTGGACATTCTTTTTCTATTTAATATAGTGATTTTTTTAGTATATCATATTTTTTGTTTTAATTCCTTTTGTTTATAATTTATTTACTGATTCTAAAACCTTTGTGCCTTGTGCCTTTCGATTATTTCTCTTGATTTTATATATAAAACAGGGTAAAATATTATAAGAATTTATAATGGGTGATTTTATGACAAATAAAGAAGCTGAAAATCGTATTAAATATCTTACTGAACAGATTAATTTTCATAATGACAGATATTACAACCGGGACAATCCATTAATATCTGATTATGAATACGATATAATGCTCAATGAACTTGAGAACTTAGAAAACACATTTCCTCAATTAAAGAAATCAGATTCTCCTACTAACCGTGTAGGAGGAAAAGCATCTGATAAATTTTCACAGGTAATTCATATTGTTCCTATGGAAAGTTTGCACGACTCTTTTTCAAATGAGGAACTGCGTGATTTTGACAGGCGTGTGAGACAAGTTGTAGGTAATGTAGAGTATGTTGTTGAGCCTAAAATTGATGGTTTGTCAGTATCTTGTGAATATGAAAATGGTATTTTTGTTCGTGGTTCAACTCGTGGTGATGGAACAATAGGAGAAGATATTACGGAAAATTTGATGACTATTAAATCTTTGCCCAAAAAGTTAAAAAAGGCAATTCCATATCTTGAGGTTCGTGGTGAGGTTTATATG
>JAXJXA010000415.1:0-2980 GCA_036307745.1 Acutalibacteraceae bacterium
CAATGGATCATATACAGTATGAAGAGCAGGAAGGAGAATTACTGGTTGAGGCAGGGGCAGGCGTGATGCTTTCCGGGCTGGCACGTCAGGTTTCTTCTATGGGATATACCGGTTTTGAATACGCTACCGGCATACCCGGAACACTTGGCGGCGGTGTTACCATGAATGCAGGTGCCTATGGCGGAGAGATTAAAGATGTACTTTCAAGCTGTACCCATATTGACAATGAGAATAAATTGGGTGCTTTTGGTGTGTGTCAGTTAGAGCTGGGATATAGACACAGTGTATATGCTGATAATAATTATGTAATTACTGGTGCGGTATTCAGACTTCATAGAGATTCTCCTGTAGAAATACGCAAGAGAATGGATGATTATATGAACAGACGTAAGACAAAGCAACCTGTTGAATTCCCAAGTGCAGGAAGTGTGTTTAAAAGACCTGAAGGTTATTTTGCTGGTACTTTAATACAAGAAGCAGGTCTTAAGGGTAAACAAATTGGTGGTGCACAAGTTAGTGAAAAGCACGCAGGCTTTATTATCAATAAGGGAAAGGCAACTTGTAAGGATGTGTTGGATTTGATTGCACATATCAAAAATACTGTAAAGGAAAATTCAGGTATAGAACTTGAATGTGAGATTAAGTCTGTTGGCAGGCTGTAAATATATTTTTATACAGACAGTGTAAAAAAAGAGGTTGATAATATGAATTTTATTATTGTATTGGGATTATCAGGAGCAGGAAAGTCGAGTGCATTACATACACTTGAAGATATTAATTATTACTGTGTAGATAATATTCCTCCTGCTATGATTTCTACTTTCTATGATTTAAGTAAGAATTCTTCAGACCGTAAACTAGCCAAAATTGCAGTAGTTACCAATGTGCGTGATACTGCTGACTACAAAGAACTAACCCGTTCTCTGGAGAGATTAAAACTTGATGGTGCTAAATACAGAATTCTTTTTCTTGACAGTCGTGATGATATTCTTGTTACACGTTATAAGCAAACAAGAAGAAAGCATCCACTGATAGATGCCTGCAATGGCTCTACTACTGAAGCAGTAGCATTAGAACGTGATTTACTCTCATACATACGTCAGCGTTCTGATTATATAATAGATAGCACATTTTTAAATGCTGGGCAACTCAAAGAAAGAATTTTGAAGTTGTTTCTTGAAAATCAGGAAAAAGGTATAACAGTTGCTTGTATGTCTTTTGGATTTAAATATGGAATTCTTACTGAGGCCGATCTTGTATTTGATGTAAGATGTTTGCCAAACCCGTTTTATATTGATGAGCTTAAGCATCAGACAGGTCTTGATAAACCGGTTCGTGATTATGTAATGGCTAGTGAAGAAAGTAAAAAAATGTATGATAAAATTGTAGACTTTGTTGATTATACATTACCATTATATGAAAAAGAGGGCAAAAGTCAGCTTACTATTGGAATGGGCTGTACAGGTGGACATCATAGAAGTGTAACCTTTGCAATAATGCTATATAATCACCTTTCAGAAAAAGGTTATAGAACAATCATTCACCACAGAGATATTCGTAAGATATAACAGGAGAGTATAAATGTCATTTTCGTCTGATACCAAAAAAGAGCTTTGCAAAGTTCATAACACTTCCGTGGCAGAAAATGTTGCGGAGTGTTACGGCTTGTTGTTATTTTGTAAACATTTTTCTGCTAAAAAAATTGTATTCAATACAGAAAGTTACGCTGTAGCAAGTAGATTTTGCCAACTTATAAGCGAAACTTTTGCTGTAATCGTTGAACAAACTTCGGTGCTTACAGGTAGGCACGGAGGAGGAAAAATTTTTACAATAACTTTTCCAATAGAAAGTGAATGTGGAAAAATTTACAAGCATTTTGGTTATATGGGCAATGAGATAAACAGAAGAATTAATCGTGCTGTATTTGATGATGAATTGTGCATAGCGGCTTTTTTAAGAGGTGCATACCTTTGCTGTGGTTCTGTTAACAATCCTGAAAAAGATTACCATCTGGAATTTGCAGTGCCTTATCAAAATCTGTGCAAAGATTTGATAAAAATTATCAGCGATGTTGACCAACTTACATATTCTTTAAAAATGGTAGAACGCAAAGGGGCATATGTAGCATATTTAAAGGACAGTGAGCAGATTTCTGACTTACTTGCTTTTATAGATGCATCCATAGCTTCTATAAACATTATAGAAACCAAAATAATAAAAGAAATTCGTAATGATACAAACCGTAAGATAAATTCAGAAGTTGCAAATATGAAAAAAACGATAACTGCTGCAATGGAACAGATTAAAGCTATTGAGAAAATCCAAGATTCTGTGGGACTTGAAAATTTAAGTGATGAACTGCGTGAAGTTGCACAGTTAAGACTTAATAATCCTGACCTTTCTTTGCGTGCTTTAGGAGAAATGCTTAATCCTCCTATAAGCAGAAGTGGGGTAAATCACAGAATTAAAAAACTGTTAGAACTTGCAGATGGTAAATAGTAATATTATTGATATCTTATAATCTATAAAAATAACCTGATAAAAATTGTATTAATTTTTTATTGGATAATAGTATGAAAGAGGGTGAAGTATATGTCTTTTGTACATTTACACGTCCATAGTGAGTACAGTCTGTTGGACGGTGCCTGTAGGATTAGCAAGCTTGTTGATACAGCTATTGAAAATGGTGCAAATGCTGTTGCTATTACTGACCATGGTAATATGTATGGTGCTGTGGATTTTTATAAGGAATCTGTAAAAAAAGGAATAAAACCTATAATTGGTTGCGAGGTTTATGTTGCATCACGAAGCCGTTTTGATAAGTCAACAGAATATGACAGACATAACTATCACCTTGTTTTGCTATGTGAAAATAACACAGGATATAACAATTTGATTAAACTGGTTTCAAAAAGCTGGACAGAGGGTTTTTATAGCAAGCCACGAATAGACAGGGAGCTACTTGAAAAATATCATGAGG
>JAXJXA010000416.1:0-4090 GCA_036307745.1 Acutalibacteraceae bacterium
AACAAAAATCCAGCACTTTTTCTATTTTCAAACAAGCCATAGTATAAATACTATAAACAACACCAAAGCCACACAAATTAATTTTGCGTAGCTTTGGTGTTGTTTACTATTGTTGTTGTAAAAGTTGCACACAGCACTTCTTTTGCACCATTATTTAAAAGTACATTTGCACATTCGTCAAGAGTTGAACCTGTAGTTAAAATATCATCAATAACTAAAATTTTTTTATTCCTTACTGAATATTTGGAATTAATATCAAAAACATTATGGACATTTTCTATACGTTGTTTTCTTGTTAAAGTATGCTGTGTTTTATTATCTTTTGTTTTTATAAGTATATCTCTATATTCAATTTTAAGATAATAAGAAATATTCTGTGCAAGTAATTTTGATTGATTATATCCACGCTCTTTGTATTTGTTTTTAGTAAAGGGTACACAGGTAATAAAATCAAAATTATTATTATCATTAAAACAATTTGCATATTCCTTTTTAACAGCATTGCTCATTACCATAGCCATTTGCTCAGCATAATTACCATAATTATTGAATTTTAGTTGTTGTATTGCTTTTTTATACATACCATCATATCTAAAAGGGGAAATACTTTTTGTATGCATAAGTTGAGTTGTAATATTTTCTTGTTGTACTTTAGAAATACATTTCTCACAAGCAATTTTATTTTTAGCTATAACACTGTTGCAATATGGGCAGCGACTGGGATAAAAAGCATTGATACAGAGTCTAAAAAAACTTTTAATATGCATTATTTACTCAACTTCTCTCAACAGAAAATCTTTAAGTGCAGAGTATCTTAAGGTTTTTTTGTTATTCTCAACCATTTTATATAGTGTATTATTACTACCAATAATAATAAGCAGTTTTTTTGCTCTTGTGACAGCAGTATAAAGAAGATTTCTATATATGAGTTGAGGAGGATTATTATATAACGGAATTATTACAGCGTTAAATTCATTACCCTGACTTTTATGTACAGTTACAGCATAAGCAAGTTCAAGGTCGGTTGCACTTTCTGCGTCATACATTGCAACTTTATCATCAAAAGTTACTTGTAAAGTAACAGGGTTATTTGTTACTGAAGTTAAAATACCTATATCTCCATTAAAAACTCCCTCACCATTTTCACCATTTTCTTTTACCCAAGGTATATTATAATTATTTTTATTTTGCATAATTTTATCGCCCATACGCAAAAGCGTACCATTAATATTTACTTCTCGTTTAAATTTTTCTTTTGGGTTTATGCTTTGCTGTAAAACTTTATTAATTTCATATGTACCAATTTGTCCTTTTCTACCAGGGCATAGTATTTGTATATCATTAAGAGGGGAATAGCCATAGGTAGAGGGTAATCTTTTTACAAATAGGTCAGAGATAGTAGATACCAAATTTTCTAAATTTGTACGCTTCATAAAAAAGAAATCTGATGTGTTATCATTAGTGATAGGTTGTTCACCTTTTACAATCCTATGAGCATTTGTTACAATAAGGCTTTCCATAGATTGTCTGAAAATTTCATTTAATTGCACTACAGGAATTTTTCCTGATGCAATAAGATCACATAGAATATTACCTGCTCCTACGCTAGGTAACTGATCGCTGTCACCTACCATAATAAGTCTGCATCCAAGTGGTAACGCACGCATAACACTTTCAAAAAGTTGAGAATCCACCATAGAAAGTTCATCTATTATAAGTGCATCACATTCAAGAACATTTTTTTCATTACGCATAAACACGGGTTGATCTTGTTTATTCCACATAACTTCTAAAAGCCTGTGTATAGTCTTTGCTTCACAGCCTGTAAGTTGTGTCATTCTTTGTGCTGCACGCCCTGTAGGTGCGGCAAGTGCTACTGTTAATCCATTTTCCTTTAAAATACTTATAATAGCATTGAGTGTAGTGGTTTTTCCTGTTCCAGGTCCTCCTGTTAAAATAAGCATACCTTTTGATAAAGCCATTTCAATAGCTTGTTTTTGTAAAACAGCATATTTTATATTATTTTTATTTTCTACATTACTTATGGCTTGTTGAATATTTTCGATTTTTTCTGCCGGAAAACGTAGTGCCATTGCAATTCTTGATGCACAGTAGCTTTCACAGTTATGCATATCAGGCAAAAAGATAAATTCTTTTTCTCGTACAATATCCAGTACAAGAGAGCCTTCAGCAATCATATCAGTTAAAGTTAATTCTGCATTTTCTTCATTAATCTGCAAAAACTTACAACAGGCTTCGGTCAGTTTTTGTTTAGGTAGGCAGGTATGTCCATTATTTTGATTATGCACAAGAATGTGTATATAACCAGCCCTGATTCTGCAAACATCATCAAATTGTCTTTTTTGCTCTATAGCTATATTATCTGCAATTTCAAAAGAGATATTAAGGTGATTATCACATAATGTGTATGGATTTTCTTCAATTATATCCATTATTTTACCACCATATAAATTCCATGCTTTTATAGCTTGATGTGATGTTATACCATATTTTGCGAGCTGAGTCATAACTTTTCTGACACCAAAGATTTGTTGCAAACTTTTGCTTATATTTTGAGCTTTATCTTTACTTATACCTTTTATTTCTGCAAGTCTGTCAGGTTCATTTTCAATAATTTCTAAAGTGTTTTCGCCAAAGCAATCCACCAGTTTTTTTGCAGTAGAAGGTCCTATACCTTTAATTGCACCAGATGATAAATATTTAAGAATTGATGAAATAGTAGATGGTATGTTTCTTTCACATACCTCAAAGGTAAATTGTTTTCCATACGAAGGATGATTTTTATAGTTGCCTATTAACTTTACTTCTTCACCGATATTTATAGATGCAACATTTCCAACTGCAGTTATATGGTCGTCTCCACTTGCAACTTCAAATACACTATATCCATTACTATCATTACGAAAGATAATATCTTCAACTTCTCCAGTAAGTTCAATTAGTTGTTTATTATTTGTCATTTTTTTAGGCTCCGTTTCATAAATTTCTATTTTATGAATATTGCATTATATAGAAATTTGTTTTATAATTAATAAGTTAAAAATTTTAGATTAAATTTCCAAGAGAAAAGGAATGAGTGTTAGATGGAATTTTACGCTAATGAAGGAAAAAAATCTTGTGTCGAAGTTAACGGCAAAAAATATATGCGTCACTCCATAAAAACTCACTTTGTTAAACAGGGTGAGGACTATGTAGAAGTATTTAAAAAATATGTCTCACCTATATATCAGGAAGGTGATATAGTTTCTACCAGTGAAAAAATTATTGCTCTCTGCCAGAATAGAGTAATAAAAAGAGAAGAACTTAAAATTGGATTTTGGGCAAAATTACTTTCAAAGTTTGCTTCTCATCCCGATACAGGATATGGTGTGGGAGAAACAATAAAGATGCAGTATGCTATTCACGAAGCTGGTTTACCTAAAGTTTTATGGGCGAGTTTTGCCAGTGCTGTTACAAAGCTTTTTGGCAAAAAAGGCGTATTTTATGAAATAGTTGGTGCCGAAGTAAGTGGACTTGATGGTTTTTATGATAAGGTATGGGATGAATATGGTGATATTGGAATTAAAATTCCAGAAAATCCTAATGGTGTTTGTAATGAGCTTAAGGAAAAGTTAGGTATGAGTTGTATTATTGTAGATGCTAATGACCTCGGTCAGGAACTTTTAGGTGCCTCCGATGATTTAAAAGCTTTTATTCCTGAAGATGAACTTATTAAATTTGTAAGGGATAATCCATCAGGTCAGGGTAAAGAGCTTACACCAATTATTCTTATCAGACCGATTGAAAACTTTGAGAAAAATGGTGATACACTGGCACCAGGAGTTAAAGAATAAGTTTTACAATATTATATAACATTATTTAGATTATTACAACATTTTGAGCATACTGTTTACACAGTATGCTCTGTTTCTTTTCCGAATATTTTTTCAAAAGTAGAAGAATTCATATAATCAATAAAATTATATTCATCGCGTAGTCGTTCAATTATTTCTTTTGTTTCTTCATTGCTTCCGTAATCAACACATACCAGTTTATCCCATCTGCTTTTTCCCATAAGTAGTGTGCGTTC
>JAXJXA010000417.1:0-2194 GCA_036307745.1 Acutalibacteraceae bacterium
ACTCTTGGTGTAGTTCTTATGAAAATGAAATTTTTATCGCTGTCGTCACTGCCTGATGAAGTTAGACCTTCACTTATTCTCATATTAGATACTGATGTGGAGTAAGTGCCAAACATATTATTCAAAATTGTGCCTGTTGAAATTGAATAATCTCCGCTACCAATATTATTTCTTATAGCATCATCAAGGTCTGTTGCTGGAAGTCCACTATTTTTTACTGATTTACTAACTTTAATTTCTTCATTAGTTGGTGAAGTTATTGTAAAGTCGAGCATATATTGTTCGTTGCCGGAAGCATCTCTTGTGCTTAAAATACCCTTAAAATTAAAGTTGATTTCTTTTATATTTTCAACCGTAAATATAGGTATGAATGCACTGCCACCGCCTGATGCAAAACGCTGATACCTTGCAAGTGTATAAGCGAATGTACCACTGCGATACAATATGTAATCATTGTATTTATCATTGTGGGTACTATCCTCAGAGTCGCAAAGCGGGTCTAATGACGCTGGAGCATTTTTTTCATCAACAAACTTATTTATAGCAGCTGATATATTAGCCTCACTTGACCATCTGTTCACTAATTCCACTTTTACAGCTGTTTTAGCATATTTGCTAAAACTTTCTTGCATTAGAGATATTGAGCGTTGTGCTTGTGATAAATTATCAATTCTCCTGTACTCCTCAGCCGCCATAAACATAGATTGCAAGGACATTGTAGCTACAATAGACAAAATTGCAACGGTAGCAATCATTTCAATTAATGTTGCTCCACGCTTACTCTTTGCTTTTTTGCCCATACGCTTAATTGTATTTGTTATTAAACGTTTTTTCATACTAAACCTCCTTACACTATGGTTCAATTGTTACTTCGCCTTCACAGGACAAATACATATTATCTTTATATCCATAGTAAACATAGACTGTAACTTTATATACATCACACGTCGTTGTTGTGCCTGCCACCACAATATCTCTTGTTTCTGCTGTAAGGTCAACATAACAAGCCTTTTTATCACTGTCAACAGCACCAACACCATTACTTTCAGTAATAGTAAGATATTGTGTAGAGTCATAACTATAACCTATTGAGTCAAAATCGCTTAACTTTGTATCATTCTGAATTTGTGCCAAAAATCCAGTTGTAAAGTTTGTAGAAGCGCCTGTGCCTGTTAGCTTACTTGAGAGTGTACCATTTTCAGCACTTTTAGATATCGCCGACATAATGATGTCACAATCCCTTTGTGCAAGGGATTGGGCATCATCTTTAGCAGCACCCAACAATACCGATTTATAACTTAAATTTAAACCGTGTGTTGCCGCTGTAATAGTAAGCATAATAATCATTATTGCTACTATCAGCTCAACAAGTGAAACACCTTTTTTACTATTGATACGTCTTTTTTTTATAGAAAGATTATTTTTCATCAATAGTACTCCTTATCCATTATTGTGTACGTTGTTACTTTGCTTAATAATGTATAGTTAGAACCTGAAGCACCTGCTCTTGACTCAAGCTCTGTTCTGTTTAGAATGTCAATACCACCAGTTTCTTCTGCTGTGCTTGTAACGGGAATTTCATATACTCCAGGTTGGAATACAATATAATCACCTACTCCACCTGAACCAAAAGACTTTTTAATTGTTAATCCTGAAGCTGCATTTATTCTATGTGCTTTAACAGTTGAAACAGTTGAACTATTAACAAGATTTTTGTAATACAGATGTGCTAGGTTGTCAGATGCTGTAACCTCAAGATTTCCTGAGAGTTCAGCACTTCCGATTGTTAATGTATCTGTACCACTTGCAGGATTAAATGTTACTACCTGTGGACTTACAAATTTCATACCACCAAATAGATTAGAGAAGAAACTTGCAAATCTATTATTTGATGTACCTGAAGAAACACCAACACTTGCAGGCATAACTGTTCTGCTGTTACTTAATGAGTTACTTGTTATTTCACTATTTGCACTTACAGTAGTAGCATTAAACAAGTTCATAGCTTCATCACTAAATAAGTCAAGTCCATTTGGAAGTCCATCATAAGTATTTGCTCTTATTGTGTAACTTTTGCCATCGAACTGAACATTAAAGTCACACATTACCATCAATTTATATGAGCCTTTTCCGTATCCTTCAGAAGAAACTCCATAAAGTTTGAAAGTACCATTTCCTTCTTTAATAATAGTAT
>JAXJXA010000418.1:0-2342 GCA_036307745.1 Acutalibacteraceae bacterium
GGCTTGACCTAAACTTTAATTATCTACCCCAACATTTGTGATAGAGCCTTAATTTATCAACCAAAAGTTTGATTAAATCTTGATAAAAATGCCTGAGTTCTTGGATTTTGAGGATTTCCAATAACTTCCTCAGGAGTTCCCTCTTCTGCTATTAAACCGTCAGCCATAAAAATAATTTTATCTGCCACATCACGAGCAAATTCAATTTCGTGTGTTACAACAACCATTGTGCTATCTGAGGTCTTCAAACCTTTAATAACATTAAGCACTTCTCCTGTTAATTCAGGGTCAAGAGCTGATGTTGGCTCATCAAAACAAAGCACATCAGGATTAAGAGCTAATGCTCTTGCAATAGCAACACGTTGTTGTTGTCCACCACTTAAATTGCAGGGATAAGAATCTTTTTTTTCAGCAAGTCCTACTTTTTTTAGAAGAGAAATGGCATTTTCTCTGATAAGCTCCTGTGCCTCTTTATATGATTTTACTCCCATATACTCGCCTGTTTCTTTAATTCTCTCCTTTGCCTGCAACATAGGTGCAAGGGTTATATTATCTATAACTTTATATTGAGGAAACAGATTGAAAGATTGAAAAACCAACCCAAAATGTAATCTATTTTTTCTTATATCTTTGTCACTTCTACCTGAAACATTATCAGCATCAAAAAGAACCTCATCATTTACAATAATTTTTCCTTTTTGAGGTGTTTCCAAAAAATTCATACATCTAAGAAGAGTAGTTTTTCCTGAACCAGAAGAACCTATAATAGCAAGAACTTCACCTTTTTCAAGAGAAAAACTGATATTTTTGAGAACTTGTGTTTTACCAAAACTTTTTTGAATATTTTCTACTTTTAATAATGACACGCTATCCCTCCTTTAACCTTTGTAATAGTCGAGCTTTTTCTCAATAAAGGAGAAAAGAAGTGTAAGTATACCACAAAATGCAAGGAAAAATACAGCAGAGTAGAATAATGGCCAAATCAAACCTTCCATTGAAAAATCCTTAGCATTCATCAAAATTTCAGGAATAGCAATTACACTTGCAAGAGAAGTATCTTTTACCAGTGTGATTATTTCATTTCCGATAGGTGCTGTAATTCTTTTTATAACTTGCATTAAAACTATTTTAAAGAAAATCTGAGATTTCTTCATTCCCAATACTTGTCCAGCTTCATACTGTCCTTTTGGAATTGCTTCAATTCCACCACGATATATCTCTGAGAAATATGCAGCATAATTTATAACAAATGCGATTAATGCTGCATTTATTCGTGAAAAACTAAATTCACCATTTGACATCATAGGAGGTACATAAAAGACAACAAAAAGCTGAAGCATCAATGGTGTGCCTCTTATTATCCAAACAAAGGTTTTTGTAATCCATTTAAGTGGCTTAAAGCGTGACATTGAACCCATTGCAATTATCAGACCTAATGGTAACGCTAAAAGCAATGTTACTATAAAAATAAAACTATTTTCACCAAAACCCTTTAATAGCTGTTGAGTTACATAAAAAAATTGTTCCATTATAAATTACCCTTGTTTTTTATTACTTTGATTCCACAAGAATCAAATCCTGTAAATTATATTTTTCTGCAATCTTTTTAAGGTCACCATTGTCAGCAACCTGTTGAATTGCATCATTAATCTTTTTTAAGGTTTCAGGGCTATTCTTGCGAATTGCTATACCATATTGTTCAGGTGAAAAGCCTTCTCCTTCTACAACCTTTAAATCCTTATAATCTGAGCCATTTTTGATTGTACCGATCGACATTACATAGTCAATAACAGCTATATCCGCTGTACCGGATTTAACCTCAAGAAGTGCCTTAGCCTGTGAATCAACGGGTACATAATCAGCTTTTGCAAAGAATTCATCATTTTTAGCAACATCTTCCCCTGCTGACTTTTTCTCAGCTACAACTGTTGCACCGATTAAATCTTCTGCATTTTTATATTTATCTGCATTTTCAGCCTTGGTTATCATAACCTGCTTATTTTCCATATATGGAGTAGAAATATCCATATTTTCTTTTCTTTCATCAGTAATTGTCAGACCATTCCAAATACAGTCAATAGTTTTTGAGTTAAGCTCCACTTCTTTTGAATCCCAATCAATTTTTTGGAATGTTGCCTTTACTCCCAGTTCTTCACAAACCTTCTCAGCAAATTCTGTTTCAAAACCTGTCAATTTACCACTGTCATTCTTATAATTCATTGGTTCAAAATATGTAATACCAATTACCATTTCTCCTTTATTTTCAATATAACTCCAGTCATCACCGGAAGCTGAACTTACGTTTCCTGATGTGTCAGTTGAATTACATCCTGCAAGTGTAA
>JAXJXA010000419.1:0-13127 GCA_036307745.1 Acutalibacteraceae bacterium
AAAATACAGAAATCATTTCAGCATATTTCGCACTGAACGAATACTGCTCGAAAATCTTTTATTGATTTTAAACAGTGTTTAGTATAAGAAAAACCAGCGGACAGACAGTGTTTTTGACTGCTTGTCCGCTAGTTTTTGTGATTGTTTTGTTAGATAAGATTAGGTATTGTCTTTATAGTATAGCATACAGTGACAGTAACCGGTAAACTCAGGGTCTTTTATTTGTTGGCGGAATTCCTTGCATATACATTTGTTGTCCTCTGTTTTCTCAAGTCTGCAAGGGCAATATCCACCTTTTTGTTTTAATCCTTCTTTAATTTTTTTAACAATCTCAGTGTTTGAGTTAAGTCTAATCATATTGTCACCTGTATTTCTCAATTAAATTAATTAGACTTTCTTTTGATTGATAGCCTATCAGTGTATCTACAGATTTACCATTTTTAAATAAAATTATTGTAGGTATTGAGCTTATCCCATATTCTAAGGCAAGTTCCTGCTGTTCATCAACATTTACCTTTCCTATAGTAACATCGTTAAATTCTTTGGCTAGTTCTTCAATAACAGGTGCCTGCATTTGACAGGGGCCACACCACACAGCCCAGAAATCAATCAAGGCAAGTCCTTCTTTATTTTTTATAAGCTCGTTAAAATTACTTTTTGTTATTTCAAATTCCATAAATTTATACCTCCATTTAACTATAGCAACACTTTGTACAAAATCTAAGGTGTTGCTTTTATTACTTCTTAAAATTTATTATACTACATTTCTTTATTATTCTGCATTAACAAACAGTGAATTTTTTGTATACCATAATAAAGTTATTATTTGTTATATGTTTATTATAGTTATTTCTTCCGGAAAAATATTTTCTTTACTGCAAAGAGCTATTCGATAGTTTTTTAAGCTGTATTCCTTGAAATAAATAGGTAAAAGTATTGAATTTTTTATTACAACAGGAGTATTATTGTCCTGGAATTTTATTTCGAAGGTGTTTAATCCACCTGAAAGTCCTTCGCCTGTAAGTTTAAGAAAACTTTCTTTCAGAGTCCATATTCTGTAAAATCGTTCTTCTTGTTGTGAAGATATATCAGTACATTCTTTGTCTGTAGATATAATAAATTCATATTCGCTTTGGGTAAAAAATCTTTTAGCTAAATCTGTGTTGGATTTTGAAATTATTTCAATATCACATCCAACTTCACTGTCCGAAAAGGCACACAAAGCCATTTCACCGGAGTGTGAGGCATTAAAGTGCAGGTTTTTAAGATTTTCAAAATATGGCTTACCATATTCTTCACTGCTGTAATGCATATCTTTTTCATTCATATTTATACGTTTTAAGTAAGTATCAATTATTATTCCTACGGCGAGTGATAAGTTTTTGTCTTTACGCATTCGCATTTTGTCTGTTTTTTCTTTTCGATAGGGTGAAAGTCTGTTGTAATATTTAGTGAAAATTTCATCATTGTTAAGTTTTTCGGTTTCAAGTAGATAAAGCTGTATCATATAAGATAACTCCTGTAAAAATTATATTTGAATTATACCATAATATCAGCAGTATAATCAATGATAATTATATATAAATTTATGTTTTGATAGATTGTGTAGGTTTTTGAAAAATTGCATTGAACCTAACATTTCTTTATGATACAATAAATTTGTCTTTGTGGCAATATATTACAAATAATTTTGGGAGGTATATTTTATGTATGGTGGAAAATCAACTTTTATGAAAATAATGAGTTCGCTCCTATTGATAAGTGCTATGAGTGGGATTTATAACTCTTGTACGTCTTGTGCGGCTATAGATGCTGTGAAAACATATACGGGTGATAAGTATTCGTTGCCTTTAACTATTCTTATGGTTGTTGTTGTTTTAACCATAATTAACTGTGTTGTAAGAATTATGGCGGCATATGTAGGATTTAAGACCTGTAATGACCCTGATTTTGCAAATAAGTGTTTGATACTCGGAATTATTATTGCTGGACTTGGTATAATTACATTTGTAATTATGATATTGTTCCAAGGATTTGATTTGCTGAATTTATTATCAGTCTTGCTTACACCTATCCTTTACTTGGTTGCAGCACTATTAATAAGAGCAGAGCGTTATTAATAAAACTATTGACATATTTTATTTGTTAATATAAAATATTAGCTAGAGTGGACAAGTTCCACGAAGGGGTACACCACCACGGGTGTAAACTTTCGTGGAGCTTTTTTATTTTAAAGAATATTTATTCGGTAAGGAGGAAATCTATTATGATAATAAATGGTAAAAAGGTGGATATAACTGAAATTAAGCTGACAGATTACCTTGCACAAAACAACTACAATCCCAGGCACATTGTAATTGAGCTTAACGGAAATATATTGTCAAACAGTGAGTATGATGATATTTTGCTTAAAGAAAATGATATTGTAGAAATACTTATGTTTATGGGTGGGGGCTGAAAAACAGAAAATTTACTGTAAAACTATTACAAAAGGAGATTTTAAAATGACAAACGATAAATTTATTTTAGGCGGACACGAATTTAATTCAAGATTTATTCTGGGATCTGGAAAATATTCTCTTGAACTTATAAAAGCAGCAGTTGAAAACGCAGGGGCAGAGATTATAACCCTTGCTTTAAGACGTGCGACAACAGGTAATGTGGAAAATATATTGGACTATATTCCAGAGGGCGTAACTCTTTTACCTAATACATCAGGTGCAAGAAATGCAGAAGAGGCTGTAAGAATAGCAAGACTGGCACGTGCCACAGGTTGTGGCGATTTTGTAAAGGTAGAAGTAATTGCAGATTCAAAATATTTACTGCCAGATAATTACGAAACCTGTAAGGCTACCGAAATTCTTGCCAAAGAAGGTTTTATTGTTATGCCGTATATGTACCCTGACCTTTATGTTGCAAGAGATTTAGTAAATGCAGGTGCATCTTGTGTAATGCCTTTGGGGGCACCTATCGGGAGTAACAAAGGTATATGCACTAAAGAGTTTGTAAAAATTTTAATTGATGAAATAGATCTGCCTGTTATTGTAGATGCAGGAATTGGAAGACCATCTCACGCCTGTGAAGCAATGGAGATTGGTGCAGCGGCTGTAATGGCTAATACAGCTATTGCAACAGCAGGAGATGTTCCTGCAATGGCTGAGGCATTTAAGAACGCAATTATTGCAGGTAGAAAGGCTTATCTGTCAGGTATGGGAAGAGTGCTTGACGGCAAGGCTTCAGCATCATCACCTCTAACAGGTTTTTTGCACGATTGACATAATTTAAACGGAGATTAATATGGATAAAGAAAATAGAGTAAACCATATGGAATATATGGAAGGAATGGAGCAAATAGACTCTGATATTATGGACATAGTTATTACTGAAATGAATAACTATAATTATAATGCTTTTACAGAGGAAGATGTAAAAAAGGCACTTTTGAAAGACGTGCTTTCACCTGATGATTTCAAGGCTTTGCTTTCACCTGCGGCACTGCCGTTTATTGAGGAGATGGCACAACGTGCCAAAATAGATACAAGAAAGCATTTTGGTAATTCAGTATATATGTTTACACCGCTGTATATAGCTAACTACTGCGAAAATTACTGTATTTATTGTGGTTTTAATTGTAAAAATAAAATAAAACGTGCTATACTTAATCCTCAGCAGATAGAGGAAGAGATGAAAATAATAGCAGAAACAGGTTTGCAGGAAATTTTGATACTGACAGGTGAAAGTCGTGCAAAAAGTGATGTAAAATACATAGGTGAGGCTTGTAAAATAGCTTCTAAATATTTTAAGGTGGTTGGGGTAGAGGTTTATCCTATGAACAGTGACGAATACTCTTATCTTCACAGTTGCGGCGTTGATTTTGTAACTGTTTTTCAGGAAACATATAATTCTGATAAATACGAAACACTTCACCTTGCAGGTCATAAAAGAATTTTTCCATACAGATTTAATGCACAAGAACGTGCTATTAAAGGTGGGATAAGAGGAGTTGGTTTTGCCGCATTGCTGGGACTTGATGATTTCAGAAAAGACGCTTTTGCAACAGGTTATCACGCATATCTATTGCAAAGAAAGTACCCATATGCTGAAATTGCTTTTTCTTGCCCAAGATTACGTCCTATTATAAATAATGATAAAATCAATCCTAAAGATGTTCACGAACCACAGTTGTTGCAAATTATATGTGCTTACCGGATTTTTATGCCTTTTGCAAACATTACAATTTCTAGTAGAGAGTGTGCAAGATTCAGAGATAATGTTATACAGATAGCTGCTACAAAAATTTCAGCAGGTGTTAATGTTGGTATTGGGGCACACAGCGGTGAGCAAAAGGGTGACGAACAATTCGAAATTGATGATGGACGTTCTGTAAAAGAAATGTACGATATGATAAAATTAAAGGGTATGCAACCCGTTATGAGTGATTACATTTATGTATAAGTTGCTTTGTGTTACAAACAGTAAAATTTGTGAATATGACTTTTTAAGCCACATTGAGGCACTTGCTCAGAGTAATATCTATGGAATTATCCTGCGTGAAAAGCATTTTGATTGTAAAGAATATCTTCAGTTAGCAGAAAAGGTGCTTGAAATTTGCAATAAATACAATAAGCTGTGCATACTTCATAATTATCCGAATGTGGCAATGAAACTTGGGTGTAAAACAATACATTTACCTTTGCCTTTACTGGAAAAATCCCAGAATGTAATTGATAATTTTGAAATTGTAGGGGCTTCTGTACATAATGTGGAGCAAGCGAAAAAAGCAGAGCTTTTGGGTGCAACTTATGTAACCTATGGTCATATTTTTGAAACTGACTGTAAAAAAGGAAAACAACCAAAGGGTATAGACACAATAAATAGTGTTGCAGACAGTGTAAATATTCCTATATACCCTTTAGGTGGGATTAATAAAGAAAATATTGATTTGGTAATGAAACAAAAAGTTGCAGGTTGTGCAATAATGAGCGAATTGATGAAAAGTGGATACACTGAAATTTTAAAAATGCTTTAAATTAGATCGTTTTATAGTTTTATTTTTTCTAATAATTGCAATCATAATTTTAATATGCTAAAATTAATGTACTAAAGAGCAAAAATAATTTGTTCTTTGGGGGATGATAGATGAATAAATAAAGCTATGCTGTATTTGATAATAAAAAATTAAATACAGCTTTATACTAAAGTAAGGAAGCGATAAAATGAAAATAGCAGATAAATTCAGTAATGACAAGGTATTGTTCTCACTTGAAGTTTTTCCACCTAAGAAGTTTCAGGATAATATTGAAACAGTTTATGAAACACTGGATAAGCTGACAGATATTAATCCCGATTATATCAGTGTAACTTACAGTGCAGGCGGTGGCGGAAATGCTGATCATTGTAGTGAAATTGCATCAATAATTAAAAATATGCACAATGTAGAGTCTGTGGCTCATCTTACTTGTCGCTCAAATAATTTTGCTGATATTGACAATGCTATCGGTGAGTTCAAAAAAGCAGGGGTTGAGAATATTCTGGCACTTAGAGGAGATGTTAACCCTGATATTCCTGCGAAAAATGATTTTAAATATGCCAGTGACCTTGTTTCTTATATTAAGAAAAAATACCCTGAAATGGGTGTTGCAGGTGCTTGCTATCCCGAGATTCATATGGATTCAAATGATGAAATTGATGATATTCTGAATCTTAAAAAGAAAGTTGATGCAGGTGCAGACTTTTTGATTTCACAGCTATTTTTTGATAACGATGCTTTTTATCGCTTTATTGAGCGTGCAAAAATTGCAGGAATAAATGTTCCCATTGAGGCAGGTATTATGCCTGTTACAAATAGCAAGCAGATTCAGAGAATGGTTGATATGTGTGGTGCTTCACTTCCCAGAAAATTCTCTATGATGATACAGAAATATGGAGCCAATCCTGAGGCTATGAGAGATGCAGGCATTGCTTATGCAGTAGATCAGATTGTTGACCTTATCGCAAATGGTGTTGACGGTATTCATTTGTATACAATGAATAATCCATATGTTGCTACTAAAATTGCTGAAAGCATTAAGACTCTCTTGTAAGGACTGGTGTGTTTGATTACTCTTGAAAATCTTAATTTTGATGAGGCTTTGCGTTATATAGGTTGTAAAAAAGGTATGGCTGATAAACGCACTATGGATTTACTTGCAGAATGTGAAAGTCTTGTAATCGAAAGCAGTATGCCTCGTTATAGATACGGTGTGTTTGATATACAGGAAGTTGAAAATGGAATAGAGGTTAAAGAAACTAGGCTGTTGCTTACAGGTGATGATATTAAACGTCATCTTAATGACTGCTATGGTATTGTGCTTATGTGTGCCACTTTGTCCGGTGGAATTGATGTTTTAATCAGAAAGGCACAGCTTGAGGATATGTCAAAAGCTATTGTTATAAACAGTCTTGCAAGTGTAGCCATAGAACAGCTATGTGACAAGGCAGAGCAGGAAATTTATGATACTCTTGGTGATTGTTATAAAACTTGGAGATATAGTCCTGGTTACGGAGATTTGCCTATAACATTGCAAAAGGATATTCTTTCAGTGTTGGATGCTCCAAGAAAAATAGGACTTTGCACTTCTGAAAGTATGACTTTAACTCCGATAAAATCTGTAACAGCTATTGTGGGACTTTCTCATACTCCTGTATCTCCTGCCAAACGTGGATGTTTAAGCTGTAATCTGAAAGATACCTGTCAGTACAGAAAGGTTGGTAATCATTGTGTTCAATAAATTTTTAAATGGAAAAGATTTTATAATTCTTGACGGTGCTATGGGAACTCAGTTGCAGGCTAAAGGTCTGAAAACAGGGGAGTGTCCGGAAGTTTTAAGCATAACTCATCCTGAAATTGTCAGGGATATTCACCGTTCATATATAGAAGCAGGCTCAATGGTAGTTTATACCAATACTTTTGGAGCCAACAACTATAAACTTGCAGATTGTGGTTACTCGGTGGAAGAAGTTGTAAAAGCAAGTGTAAAAGTGGCTAAAAATGCAACAGAAGGTACTGATACTCTTGTGGCACTGGATATTGGTCCCATAGGTCAACTTATGGAGCCAACAGGAAGTATGTCATTTGATGAAGCCTACAATATATTTAAGCAGGTTATAGTTGCAGGTAGTGACGCTGATCTGATTGTTTTTGAAACAATGACAGATTTACTAGAACTAAAAGCAGGTGTGCTGGCGGCTAAAGAAAACAGCAATAAACCTGTTCTATGTACTATGACATTTGAAGAAAATATGCGTACATTCACAGGTTGTTCAGTGTCTGCAATGGCTTTGACTATGCAAGGACTTGGAGTGGATGCACTGGGTGTTAACTGCTCACTTGGTCCCGTTCAGCTTAAAAGTGTTGTTGAAGAACTTGCTAAATGGACAACTTTGCCACTTGTTGTAAAGCCGAATGCAGGTTTACCTGACCCTGCAACAGGAGGATATGACCTGTCACCTGAAGATTTTGCAAAGAATATGGCAGAGAAGATTGTACCATTGGGTGGAGTTATTCTTGGTGGTTGTTGCGGAACAACCCCTGAATATATTCGTTGCTTATGTAAATCTCTTGAAAATGTAAAGTCTGCAAAAAGAGAAATAAATGTGCCGGTTGCTGTTTGCTCACCAAGCAGAACAGTAATTATAGATCAGCCAAGAATAATAGGAGAGAGAATTAATCCAACGGGTAAAAAGCTATTTAAAGAGGCTTTGCGGAATAATAATTTGGATTATATTCTGAGCCAGGGTATTGAACAGGTACACGCAGGAGCAGAAATTCTCGATGTTAATGTGGGATTACCTGAAATTAACGAAGAAGAAATGATGATAAGGGCAATAAAAGGCTTGCAGGGAGTAGTTGATGTGCCACTGCAGATTGACTCTACCATTCCGGAAGTTCTTGAGAATGCTTTAAGAGTGTACAGTGGTAAGCCTATTGTAAACTCTGTAAACGGAGAAGAAAAATCACTGGAAAATGTTTTGCCTTTGGTTAAAAAATATGGTGCCGCAGTAGTAGGACTTACACTTGATAAGAACGGTATTCCTAAAACTGCAGATGGACGTTTTAAAATTGCAAAAAAAATTGTTGAAAGAGCAAATGCACTTGGTATTGAAAATAAAGATATATATATTGACTGTCTTACTCTTACAGCTTCAGCCGAACAAGAGGGAGTTCTTGAAACTTTGAATGCTCTTGAGCGTGTAAAAAAGGAACTGGGAGTAAAAACAGTTCTGGGTGTTTCAAATATATCCTTTGGTTTGCCAAACCGTGAACTTGTTACATCAACTTTCCTTACAATGGCTTTGCAAAAAGGACTTGACTTACCTATAATCAATCCAAATGTTGAGGCGATGACAGGTGCAGTGCGTGCATACCGCTTACTTGCAAATATTGATAAAAACTCTGTGGAGTTTATTCAGGCTTATAATAATACTGACAGTCAAAAGAAAGAATCAGTCCAAAGTAAAGAAATTTCTCTTAGCTATGCAATAGAAAATGGTTTGAAAAAAGAAGGAGCATTGGTTACAGAAAAACTTCTTGAAACAATGTCACCAATGGATATTATCAATGGACAGCTTATTCCTACCCTTGATAAAGCAGGTGCGGATTTTGAAACAGGAAAGATTTTTCTTCCGCAATTAATTCAGTCTGCAACTGTATCTCAGGCTTGCTTTGAGGTTATAAAAAAGAAACTGATAAGTGAAAATTCTAATCCTGTAAGTAAGGGCAAAATTGTGCTTGCGACTGTTAAAGGTGACGTTCACGATATTGGTAAGAATATTGTAAAGGTTCTTCTTGAAAACTACGGTTACACAGTTATTGATTTGGGTAAAGATGTTGAGTATGAGGCTGTTGTCAAAGCTACATTAGAAAATGATGTAAAGCTTGTAGGATTATCAGCCCTTATGACGACAACCCTTAAATCAATGGAAGAAACTATTGCACTTCTGCGTAAAAACTGTAAGTGTACTGTAATGGTAGGTGGTGCGGTTCTAACACCTGAATATGCAGAAAAAATTGGTGCGGATTATTATAGCCGTGATGCAAAAGAAAGCGTAGATATTGCTAAAAGGGTTTTAGGATAGCAGGAGGAAAAATATGTACACAGCCGATGATTACCAGACTTTGATTACACAACTTAAAGGTCTTGCAGATGAGAAATACAGTAAATTTCACAGTAATCTCGTTCCTGGAGTACGAGAAGAAAAGAAGGTTTTGGGAATTTCTGTGCCAAAGTTGAGAGCAGTGGCGAAAGAACTTGTAAAAAACTGTGATGATATTGATGGTTATTTATTATATTCTACTGGCAGATATTATGAAGAACTTATGCTTAAGGGAATAGTAATAGGATATGTAAAATGTTCGTGGAAAAAAAGACTTGAGTATATAAAGGATTTTGTTCCACAAATATCCGATTGGGCGGTGTGTGATATTTTTTGTGGAGGAATAAAACCTTCAAAAGAAGAATTTGTTTCTTTCAGAAAGTTTGTAGCAACATATCTGGAGTCTGACAAAGAATTTGAAATACGCTTTGCTGTGGTTATTCTGTTGCAGAAGTATATCTGTGAAGAATATATAACATCTACTTTGCAAGCCTTAAAAAATATTGGGGATAACAGATATTATGTTCAAATGGCAGTTGCCTGGGCAATTAGTGTGTGCTATGTAAAATTTCCTGAACGTACACTTGAATTATTTAAGGAAAAAAGTCTTGCTAAAGAAGTTCACAATAAGGCAATTCAAAAATGCCGTGAAAGCAGACGTGTAAGTGATGTCGACAAAACTATGCTTTTAAAATATAAAATGTGATTTATAATTTTATTTGACAAAAGTATTATTAGCCTCCGTTTAACCAGAAATGTAATAACGGAGGTGTTTTATTTTCAGAATTTTTATACTTGTTAATGTGATAAATACTATGTGAAAGTGACAAAAATATTCTGCCAATTACGTTAATAATATACAATATAATGCCTATATTTTTATGCAAGTATAAAAATATAATTTAAGTTTTTTAATTGTATAAATTTTCTATATAATTTACACAAAATTAATATTTTATCTTCTGCAAAAAAATCAATATAAAATTTCTGGATTATATGCTATAATGATTAAGATGAATTTAGAGAAGGAGGAGACTAAAATGTTTCTTAACAAAAACTCAGTTGGCAGAAAAACCTTAAGCATTATGCTTGCTGCTGCTATGGTTACTTCTGTTGCTGTAACTTCTGTTGTATCTTCAGGTGCTGTTACAACAGAAACACAGAATTCAACAGCTACTACAAATACAGCTGAAAGTTCTGTTAACCAATATGGTCTTGCTGACAACGTTCAGGACGGACAAATTCTTCAGTGTTGGAACTGGAGTTACAATGGCATTAAAAATAATATGGCTAAGATTGCTGAACAGGGCTTTACAGCTGTTCAGACTTCACCAATCCAGACAACAAAGGAATCCACACAAGGCAAAACAATGAAAGGTAGTTGGTGGGTTTACTATCAGCCATCAAATTTCACGATTGAAACTTCTTCACAGAATGCACTTGGTACAAAAGCTGATTTTGAGGCAATGTGTACAGAAGCAGAAAAGTATGGTATAAAAGTTATCGTTGACGCAGTTTTGAATCATATGGCTAATACATCAGGTAATGACCTTTCAAGTACTATTCCTGCTGATATCAGAAATGATAGTTCTTGCTGGCACGATATTGGAACAAACAGCTGGTATGCATCACGTTATGATATTACACAGTATTGTATGGATGGTCTTCCTGACCTTAATACATCAAATACAAAAATTCAGAACTATGCAATATCATTCCTTAAGGAGTGTATTGATGCAGGTGCAGACGGTTTTCGTTTTGATGGTGCAAAGCACATTGAAACTCCTGTTGACAGTGGTTGTGCAAGTCAATTCTGGCCTAATGTATTAAATGCTACAACAAGCTATGCTGAAAGTTCAAGAGGTATCACACCTTATTACTATGGTGAAGTTCTTGACCAAACAACAGGTAGTGATGATAAAGCTAATGGTTCAAAGATTGCCAGCTCATATACTTCAATGATGAGTATTACAATGAGCGGTGTTTCAGACTCAATCCGTAACTCAGTAAACAGTGGCGATGCAAACGGTGCTAAGAGAAGTGACTTTAGTCTTGGTGACGGTTCATCAGTAGCTGGCAATAAAGCTGTTCTATGGAATGAGTCACACGATACATATGCAAGCGGTAAGTCAAGTGGTCAGAGCGATACAACATTGAAAAAGACATGGGCTATGGTTGGTTCAAGAGCTTCTTCAAGTGCTATGTATTTTGCACGTCCTAAAAGCTCCTCAGATACAATTGGTACTTCAATCGTAACTGCTTGGGGTGATAAGGAAGTTCAGGCTATAAACAAGTTTAAGAATTATTTTGTTGGTCAAACTGAGTATTTATCAACAAGTGGTTCAATCGTTTATAACGAGCGTGGCACAGAAGGTGTTGTACTTGTTAACTTAGGCGGTAGTTCACAGAGCGTTAGTGTTAAGGCTAATAAGATGGCTGACGGTTCTTACAAGGATCAGGTATCAGGCAACACATTTACAGTATCAGGCGGTACAATTAGCGGACAGATTGGTAACACAGGTATTGCTGTTGTTTACAACGCTGTTCCTGTTTCTGGTGTTTCTGCTACTCCAGGTACAGAAAACGGTACTTACAAGTATAAGTCAGACACACTTACAGTTACACTAAATGCTACAAACGTAACAAATGCTAAGTATTCAATAGACGGCGGTTCAGCTAAATCTTTCACAGATGGAACAAAGGTTACAATGGGTTCTGGTAAAGCTTTTGAAACTTCTCAAAAACTTACTATTACAGCTACAAATTCTTCAGGTTCTACTGTAACAAAGATATATACATTCTACAAAACAAATCAGGGTACAACAATTTACTTTGATAACAGTTCATACAACTGGTCAAATGTATATGCTTATATTTATACAGGCGATGGTGAAACAGCACAGTCAGTTGCTGCTTGGCCAGGTGTAAAGCTAACAAACAAATCAACAAAGTCAGGCTATTACTATTATGATCTACCATCAGGTTTTGAAGATGCACTGGTAATTTGGTCAGACGGTACAGATACAGCATCAAAGAGATATCCTGCTGATATGCAGCCTGGTCTTGATGTTGCAGGTACATCACATCTATTTACTTCAGGTAACACTTGGAAAGAGTACAGCGAAGTTGTAGCTCCAACAGTACCAACAACTCCAACAACTCCAACAACAGCTACAACTCCAACAAGTGCAACAACACCTACATCATCAGGCGAAACATATGTAAAGGGTGATGCTAACGGTGATGGCAAAGTTGATATGAAGGACTGTGTTCTTATTCAGAAGGTTACTGTTAGTACTGCTACACTTTCAGGTAAAAACAAGTTAGCAGCAGATGTTGATGGTAACAGCAAAGTTGCACTAGCTGATGTTGTAAATATTATGAGATATCTTGTTGGTTATACAAATACTTATAACATTGGTTCTGTTGTAGATGGTGGAGAAACTCCAACAAGTGCAACAACAGCAACAACAGCTACAACTCCAACAAGTGCAACAACAGCAACAACAGCTACAACTCCTGTAAGCGAAAATGTTGTATATTTCAATGATTCTGCAATAGCAGTAGGTAACGAGAGATATGCACTATATGTATGGAAGAGTGACAGTGACAATAAATGGATTGATATGACAAGTGCTGGTTCTAATTTGTATCAGGCTACACTACCAAGTGGTTATACAAACTTTATTGTAGTAAGAATGAATGGTTCTACAACAACAAATAGCTGGGATAACATGTGGAATCAGTCACCAGACCTTACATACAGTAGTTCAACTAACCTTGTAACTGCAACTGGTTGGGGTTCAAATGGTTTGTTTAACGTTTCTCAGTCAGCTAAATAATTTTTTCTGGAAAACAGAGTTAAACTAATACACAAAATAATATGTTAATTAGGGCAGGCAATAGAATTATGCTATTGCCTGCTTTGTTATGTGTTTTGTAGGTTCTATCGCAAATGTTGGGGTGGATAATATTAAAGTTTAGGTCAAGCC
>JAXJXA010000420.1:0-3319 GCA_036307745.1 Acutalibacteraceae bacterium
AGGGAGATTGATATGGCTGTAAATATAAGTTTAAATGTAAAGTCAAATATCCGCTCCAATTTGAAAAAGGTATTGTATATTCTTTTGTCATTTTTAATGTCGTTTTTACTTTTATGTTTATCATTTTCTATTTTACTGGAATTTACAATCTTTAATAAAGATTTTGTAATGGAGGAAATGAACAGTTCTGGATATTTTGCAAAAAAAAATACAGAGATAAAACGTGGACTTACAGATTTAGGTTATGCAAGTGGATTAAACGAGGATTTTTTTAACGATTTGTTTGATGAATCTTTGTTAAGAGATGATACTATTGTATATCTTAATAATTTTTATTCAGGAAATGGAAGCGTAATTTCAACTGATAATTTTAAAGAAATATTTGAAAAAGCACTTGATGAGTATATTGAAAAAAATAATTTTTCTTCCGAATCAGTAGATAAAAAAAGTCTTGAGTATCTGATAAATAATGCTTCAAAGATTTATAAAGATTCGCTGGAATTACCATTATTAAATTCTATTGCAGGATATTTTCTTGGTTTAAAAAAAGTATTACCTGTAATAATAGGAGTTCTTTCGATACTTACAATATTAGTGGGAATTATTTTTGTTTTTTCAAATAGATGGAAACACCGTGCTGCAAGATATATGTGTTATACAACAACAACTGTATTTTTAACAACACTTTTTCCGGCAATAGTTATTTTGGCTTCTGAAAAAATCGAACATATAAATATAACGTCTATGGCAACATATTCTTTGTTTGTATCAATAGCTAACACCCTTGTGTTTTGGTTGTTTGGTATTTCTGTGTTTTTTGCTTTAGCATCTGTAGTTTTGTATATTATTTATAGATATCTGTATCCAAAACAGAGAAAAGAATTTGCTTTTATGCGATAAATAAAACAAGCTGTTTTAAATTATTATATAGTAAAGGGCTATGCTCATAGTGGAGCATAGCCCTTTACTATTTCTGTATTAGGATAATAATGCTGAAGTATTTCGAAATAATCACTACCTTGTTTTGACATTTCACAGGCTCCAAACTTACTTAAACCTATATTTTCACCATATCCTAACACAGTTATAGAATATTTTTCATTTGTATATGAGATGCTAAAATTTCTGCTTCTCAAATTAAACATATCTACAAAATCATCACCTGTTATTTCTGTATTACCTACTTTTAGTTTTAGCACTGCACCGTGTTCGGTGATATCTATATCACTTATATTTTCATCAGGGCTGTCTTTTGGTGTGTAATTACTGTATTTTTCTTTAAGTGTTTTGTTAAATTCATCTTCAGAAAAAATTACTTCTGTTTTATAATTATTTGCTAATGTATCAAAAGGGGAAGGTATACTTTGCAAATAAGGAATATCTTCGTTGTAAATTTCCTTATTGCTATATGTTGTTCCGCTGGAAATTTCAAAATATTTTGTCATACAGAGTTTATTTTCGTAAAGTACAAAGGTATCGCTTACTTCATTAACTGCTTTTTTTATTGTATTGTAGGTATCATCAAAGGTATCTCCAAGTTTTTCTTTGAGTTGAGATTCACTTACGTACACCTGCCATATTTTGCTGTTACATTCAAAGTCATACTCTTTGTTACTGTTTCTGCTTTCGTTTCTAAGATATGAATAATATGTATGCACAGCTATCGCTTGTGCTTTTAATGCCTCAAAGGGAATATCAGCTTCAGTTTCAGTAGCAAGTGCACCACAGCAAAAATCAAAGTCATTTACAGTAATAACATTATTAGTGGATTTATCAAAAATTTTAAAGCTGCAATCACTTGTGGCTGAGGAGGATTTTGTTGATGGTTCGACGTTTTTTATTGTAGCTTCATTGATTTTTTCAGTTGCTTTGGAGTTTTCTTCGCTTGCTTCTGTGGTAGATTTTGCGATTGCAGTTACCGCCTTGTCTGTTTCAGTTGTTTTTTCGGAGATATTTTTTTCTTTGTTATATTTTTCGGAATTCATAGCTACTGATATTAACGGTGCAGTTGCTATTACTATTATAAGCAGAAGAACAGTAAAAATATATTTTTTCATAAGTTATCTTTCCTTTTCTTAACACAATGTGATATAGTTTTCAATAAAAGAGTGGACAAATTGCCAACACTTTCAAAGAAGATTAGTTAAATATCTGTGTTTTGTATTGACATCTTTCCTGCATTAGAATAAAATTGAATGTATTAATAAATTGTTATATATAAATATTTATTAAGCTATAGAGGCTGTTATGATTTATATATTAAGAATTTCATTAAAGTTTTTACAATTTAATATTTAGGGGTGTGAATATGAAAATTAAATTTTCGTGGATACCATTTATTCCTGTTGCTGTGCTTTCAGTTGTTTTAAGAGTCTATCAGCTTCTTTTTATAGAAAAAGGTGTTGATCCCGGTTTTTTAAGCAGTGAAATGGCTTGGATAGTCTATACCGCATTGGTAGCTCTGCTATTCTTTGTGCTTTTAATTCTATGTGGTGCAGATAGAAAAACCTCACCAACATATCATCCTAAAACAAATGTTTTTGCCGGGCTTTTTGGAGTTATTACAGCAGGTGTGGTAATATACAATGCCGGAATGAGCCTTGGTGCTTTATTGGCTTCTGTGCAGCAAAGTACAGGTACAAACGCTATTTCTATGCTTGTTGATTCGATTTTTGGCTTTTTAGGTGGAATAGCAATTATAATAATGGCAATTTCGTCGTTTTCTGGCAAAAACCTTGCCCAAAAGATGGGTGTATTTTCAATAGCTGCACCAGTGTGGTGTTGTGTAGAGATGATTACAAAATTTATTGAATATACAAAACAAGGTGTTCATTCTTGTGATATGACAAATTTGTTTGCTTTGGCGTTTTTAACTCTTGCTGTGTTCAATTTGTCAATGGTTTATCAAGGAATTAACTGTAAAAATCCTATTAAGGGTACATTCCTTTATGGTTTGCCAGGTTTTGTTGTGTCTGTAGTCTATGTTGTTGCAGATGCAGTATCACAAATTCTTGACACAGGAACATATGATATAATGGGTTCTCTTGATTCAATCTCATTGGTTTTAATTTCACTATATATATTGTTTATGCTTGTTGAATTTACAACAAACGTACAGGAAAAAAGTGAAAAAAATAAGGCAGAGGTAGCTTTAGAAGAGGAAAACAAACTTATGGTAGATGAATCTGAAAATGATGAAGAAGCTGCTGAAAACAAACATACAGAAATTACAGATGTTGAAGAAAATATAAATAAAGACCTTGATGAGGTTGACAGTGTTATTGATGCAATGGAGAAAGATGAAAAAAATCCTGAAAAA
>JAXJXA010000421.1:0-3530 GCA_036307745.1 Acutalibacteraceae bacterium
ACTGAATATTTCGCTAAGATGAGGTGAGTTCGAGCGAAAAAACGGAGAAATACTTTCGTATTTCGAGTATTTTTTACGAAGAAATCGCCCGTATTAGTAGAAATAGACAGTTGTTTTGAGTTTTCAGATACGACCTAAAATATTAGATCAATTAATACATACCCATCTGCAATTTATAAAGATTTGCAAGCAAATAAAAATGGAGAGAAAAATGGAAAGAAATTTAAAGGCACTTGAGCTAGATAAAATACTTAATAAACTTGCCGAAGAAACTGCCTTTGCAGACGCAAAGCAAGAGGCACTGGAATTACGCCCGGCTAATGATCTTTACACTGTCAACAAACTGTTAAATCAAACAGATGCTGCTTATATGCTTAGTGGAAGATTTGGTTCTCCCTCATTCGGAGGAATTACAAATGTAGTTAACAGTCTGAAAAGAGCTCAGGCAGGCGGTTGTCTTACAATGGGAGAACTACTTAAAATTGCAGAAGCTTTGCGTGTTATAAGAGGACTTAAACAATGGCGTGAAAAATCTGCCGGAATTGAAACAGTATTGGATTCATATTTCAATGTACTTACAGCCAACAAATTTTTAGAAGAAAAAATATTTACAAGCATTATTTCAGAAGAAGAAATGAGCGACCTCGCCTCTGTTACCCTTTCAGCTATACGAAAAAAAATTAAACAGACATCATCAAAAGCAAGAGAAATTCTTGACAAAATGGTTCGTTCTCAAAGCTATCAGAAATTTTTACAAGATCCTATTGTCACAATTCGTGACGGAAGATATGTTGTTCCGGTTAAATCCGAATACAGAGGAGAAATTGCAGGACTTGTACACGATACCTCATCAAGTGGTGCTACAGTTTTTATTGAACCTATGGGTGCAGTTGAAGCTAATAATGCAGTTAAAGTACTTAAATCAAAAGAAGAAGCTGAAATTGAGCGTATTCTTTATGAACTTTCTGCAACAGCAGGTGGCTTTGCTGACGATATTATAAACAGCTACTATACAACAACACATCTTAATGTAATATTTGCAAAAGCATCACTGGCATATAAGATGAAAGCAAGTATGCCAATAATGAACGAGAATGGAATAATTGAACTCCATAAAGCACGTCATCCACTGATTGACAAAGAAAAAGTTGTTCCTATAGATGTTCATTTAGGTAACAATTTTAATTCTCTTGTTATTACAGGTCCTAATACAGGCGGAAAAACAGTAACTCTGAAAACTATAGGTTTACTTACTGCCATGGCTATGTGTGGTCTTATGATTCCTGCCGCAGACGAAAGCAAGTTATCTGTTTTTCTAAAAATACTTGTAGATATTGGCGATGAACAAAGTATTGAACAATCACTGTCTACTTTCTCTGCACATATGACTAACATAATTAAAATTCTCAAAGAAACAAACGATAACAGTCTTGTTTTAATAGACGAGCTTGGTGCAGGTACCGATCCAGTGGAAGGTGCAGGACTTGCCATTGCTATCCTTGAACAACTTAGATTGCAGGGAGCAAAAATTGCATCAACTACACATTACGCCGAACTTAAGGAATACGCACTACAAAGTGCATATGTAGAAAATGCTTGCTGTGAATTTGACGTTTCTACCCTCCGCCCCACTTACAAACTTCTGATAGGTGTACCGGGCAGATCAAATGCTTTTGCAATATCCGAACGCCTGGGAATGGACAAAGAATTGGTGGACAAGGCAAGAAAACTGGTTTCTGATGAAAGCAGAAAATTTGAAGACGTTGTACAAACACTTGAAAGCCAAAGACAAACACTTGATGAAAAAATAAAGTATGCAGAAAAAGTTACTCTACAGGCACAAAAAGACCGTGAAAAAGCACAAAAAAAAATAGAACAGCTAAAAAAACAAGCTGAATATGAATTGAAAAAAGCAAGAGAAGAAGCTCTTCGTATAACTTCAACTACAAGAGCAAGTGCCACAGCACTTATGGAAGAGCTTAATGACCTACACAAGCATAAACAACTTACTCCCGAAGAAAAATCAAAATTACGTGCTGATATTCGTAATATGGAAGAAAACGCAGATCCTATTGAACAAGGAAAAACCAATGATTATAAGTTACCTCGCAAGCTAAAAAAAGGTGATAATGTACTTATATTTGATATTGACAAAAAAGCTGTGGTACTTGAAGAGCCAAAGGATAATAGCGTAATGGTACAGGCTGGAATTATTAAAACAAAAGTAAGCCTTGACAATTTAAGACTTATCGAAGAAAAGAAAAAAACGCCGCCACAACAACATTCAACTAAAAGAACTGTTAAAAGTAATGCAACTGTAAAAGCTGTAACCGATGTTGATTTAAGAGGTATGACAGCTATGGAAGCAATAATGGAACTCGATCGTGCTTTGGATTCAGCTACACTTTCAGGAATACATCAAGTTACAATTATTCACGGCAAAGGAACAGGAGTATTGCGTACTGAAGTTCATAAATATCTCAAACGCTGTAAATATGTAAAGACCTACCGTCTGGGAGTTTTCGGTGAAGGTGAAGCAGGTGTTACTATTGCAGAGTTGAAATAAACAGAGGTGATTTTATGAATAAACGTGGAAATGTTCTTGCCATTGTAATAGCAATTATATTAGTTATTCTTCTTGCTTTTGGAATAGGAATATATATTATATACAAATCCGCTACAGATTTATCACAAGCAGATAAACTTAATACTACGGAATCAACAACTATATATGAACCCCTGGTAAAGTCTATAATCCTTGGTGAAGAACAAACTATAACTGATAATGATGTAAACGGTATTATTGCAAAATTACTTAATGAATACACTGCAAAGCTCACAGAAACAGATACTAAAAACTCACTGGTGGTTAAAAGAGTGGCTGTATATATGCAGAACAATAGCACTGCTAAACTCTACGCTGACCTTCACTATAATCAATTCCGATTTATTTTCACAGCAGATGCCAATATTACATTAGACAATGATAACAAATTAATTTCAATAGATGTCAGCAATACCAAAATCGGAACTCTATCTATACCCACTGATTTTATAATGAGTAATGTTAGTGATTCCTTAAAGCAAATAAGCCCTGACATACAGGTATCTAATAACACCATTATAGTACCATCTGAGTATACCTTTGAATTTATGAAAAAGGAGATTACTCTTTACATATCAAAACTCACTCTATCAGAGGGACTTGCAACAGTTCAGACTAACAGTGCAATGGATGTTATCGGACAATTTATTGACGAGTTTATATCCAGTCTTATAACACCAGGGGCTGTTTGAAAAATCAAAAGCACTGTCTATTTTGCCCCAAAACATAAAGCCAGGATATGTCTGACATACCCTGACTTTGTAATTAATATTTCATATAAATTTTAGGGCTAGTTTTTTTATACTAAACACCGTTTAAAAGCGGTAAAAGATTTTCGAGCAGATTTTGTACTGAACGAATACTGATCCGCAGAAAGGCTGTCGCCTTTCGAGGACGCAGTATGAAGTGTAGTGCGAAATATGCC